>DATEGV010000043.1:0-4151 GCA_035279925.1 Ktedonobacterales bacterium
CCCCGCCGCCAGCATGTCCGTACCCGACCACATGCGGTCGTAGACGTCCACCGCCTCCGCCTGCGACATCGGGCGCGGCTGGCAGCGGTCCACATCCAGCACCGGCACGAAACGCACGCCCACAAGCGCCGTCCCGCGCCAATACAGGTGGACCAGGATGCCCTCCATCGTCGGGCGCGACCAATCCTGATCGAAGATGAAGTTGCCGAATGAGTAGAGGATGAGCTTCCCCTTATACGATTCGATGCCCTGCACCCAATGCGGATGCACCCCCAGCACCACGTCGGCTCCGGCGTCTATAGCGGCGCGCGCGGCCCGCTGCTGATCCGTGGTCGGATCCTTCGTGTACTCGATGCCCCAGTGGAAGTAGGGGATCACGAGATCGGCCTTGGTCCGCGCGGCGGCGATATCCTGCGGCAGCGTGCTGAGATCGAGAGGCGCGAGACCCGGCGAGGTCGGCGTCGCATACGGTTGCTGCGGGGAGATGGCGTCATAACCGAGCAGCGCCACGCGCAGACCTTGCGCCGTCACCAGCGCCGGTTGCCGCGCGTCATCGAGTGAATTCCCGCCGCCAGTGGTGGCGATGCCATGCGCCCGCAGTGTCGCCAGCATGTCTTGTAGAGCGCCCGGCCCCGCGCCGCCCGCGTGATTGTTGGCGACCGTCAGCCCGGAGAAGCCGGCGTACACCAGACCGTCAACCGCGCGCTTGGCGCTCACGAAGTCGAAGGTTGAGGGGTCCGTCGGGACGGGGTACAGATCGGTGATGGTGCATTCAAGATTCGCTAGGCGCAGATCGGCGCTCTGCAACTCTCCGGCGATCTGGCGATATGGATAAAGATAGTCGTTGTAGCCCACCATCTTGTTGTTGACGCCCCGGCCGAGCATGATGTCTCCGGCGACCGCGATATCGAGGACGGGCTGCGAGGCCGCCAGCGAGGGCGTGAGCGCGCGCGCCAGGTCAGCCGCTCGGAATCCCCTGGCGATCAGCGTCTTCGCGACGCCCAGGCGCAGCGTATACGGCGCGAACGTCCCGACGCCGCCACGTCCCCACGCCGAGTATACCGCATCAACGCCGAGATTGCGCACGCTCCAATCGGCGCACTCGACCGGCGCGAGCGCCACACTCCCCGGCTGCGAGCGCAGCGACGAGAGTAGGGCATCGGCAGTTGTGTGCGTCGTCACTCCACTCGCGAGCGTCACCCCGGCGGGCAGCGGCGTCCCGGCCAGCGCCAGCAGGCGTATCGGTAGCGAGTATGGCGCGCCCACGGCGTGCCAGTCGGTGATGTCGCCACCCAGGATACCCCGTGCCTGCGCGCTGGTCACATTCTCCACCGGCACGCGCAAATGGGTGAAGAGGCATGTGGGACTCGCGCCGACGCTCACGCTGTCGTAGCCAGTAGGAACCGCGTCGCTATAGGTGAGAATGAAATCAGGCGATGCGCTGAGGATGACGCTCGATACGCCGGTGATTCCAGGGTATGCGCCGATGCGCTTGGCGAGCGCGTCATGGAGCGCGCTGGGTAACGTGCCGTCGCTGGCGACCGTCACCGCGCGATTGAGGGTGAGCGGCGATGCCGTCGGTGTGGCGCGTGGATGGCGTGTTACGGAGGCGCAGCCCGCGACGACGGTCGCGGCGGCCACGACGAGCAACTCGCGGCGCGAGAGGCGAATGGTCTCGGTTCCCCCTCTCACTGTGGGAGAGGGGGTCAGGGGGTGAGGTCTACTGGCCGCGTAGTCGTTCGCCTCGGCCTCGGAATCGTCGCGCATCCCAGGCGTCTCCCACCTACCACGACGGCGCTCGCTTCTGGCTCCCCCTCTCCTTGTGGGAGAGGGGGCCGGGGGGTGAGGTCAGCAGCCGTCCGTTCGCTCGCGCTCGATCTCCGCGTTCAGTTCCGCGCGCTTGCGCTGGTGGCCCTCCAGGCGATGCTGAACGTTGGCGCGCATCTCGCGCAGGCCGGCGATCTTCTCTTCCACAAGCTCGAGCTGCCGGCGCGTCAGCGCCTCAATCTTCTCCAACCATACCAGCCGCGTGCGCGGATCATGCTCGGTCGCCCAGGCGGCGCGCACCTGCGCCTGCTGCTCCTCGGCCTGAGCGATCTCTCGGATCTCCGCCAGGGAAAACCCGAGCAGATCGCGCAGCCGCTTGATGCGCTCGAGTTGCGCGATGTCCACTTCGCTATAGAGCCGGTAGCCACCCTCCGTCCGGGTGGGCGGCGCCAGCAAGCCGATCTCTTCGTAGTAGCGCAGCGTGCGCTTGGTCAGTCCGGTGCGCGCCGCCACCACCTCGATGCGCGCGTACTGCTCGCTCCCCGCCTTCGCGCGCTCGTCGCCCGCGTCGCTGGATGCCGCAGCCCCGTCGTTCGCTTCAAGCTGTTGTTCCGTAATCATGCCAGGGTAACCAGTTCTCTCCACATGCCGCACAACGTCGTCGGCGATGCCTTACCTCTATTATACCTTCCCGCGCACGGAAATGTTGCGCCGCTCACATAGTCCCCGTGGGTGGCGCCTCCTCCCGCCGGAGTGGTACTCTACAACCGTGAGCGCCCGCCGCCAAACCGTCATCGCAGCGCAGCGTGAACGCGAAAGAGAGGGAAGCGTGCCCGACATCGCCGAACCGTCAGTACACGCGGCGCCACCATCTCTGGCGACGTATGACGAGATCGCATTCGAGCGCGACGAACCCGATCGTCCACGCGAGGCCTGTGGTGTCTTCGGCGTCTACGCTCCCGGCGAGGACGTCGCCCGCGTCACCTACTTCGGCCTCTACGCGCTCCAACATCGTGGGCAAGAGAGTGCGGGCATCGCCACCGGCGACGGCGACAGACTCTACGCGCACCGCCAGATGGGCCTCGTCGCGCAGGCGTTCACCGAAGATGACCTCGCGCGCCTGCCCGGCCACCTCGCCATCGGCCACACCCGCTACTCCACCACCGGCTCCAGTCGCCTCGAAAACGCGCAGCCCTTCTCCATGCAAAGCGACCTCGGCCCATTCGCGTTGGGGCACAACGGCAACCTCACCAACACTCTCACCCTGCGTGACCGCGTGCTGGCGCGGGGCGGCGCGCTGGCCACCACCAGCGACAGCGAGATCATCGCCTGGCTCATCGCTCACGCCCCCGGCGTCACCTATGTTGACAAGGTGCGAGCGGTGATGCCGCAGTTGCAGGGCGCCTATAGCCTCGTCCTCATCACGCCGGAGACCATCCTCGGCGTGCGCGACCGCTTCGGCGTGCGTCCGCTGACGCTTGGCCGGCTCCAGGAGCACTGGGTCATCGCCTCGGAGAGCTGCGCCATCGAGACGGTCGGCGGGGAAGCCGTGCGCGACGTGCGGCCCGGCGAGATCGTGGCGCTCACCGGGGATGGCCCCGACGGTATGAAGTCCTACACGGGGCAGAAAAGCGAATCGTCAGCGGCCTGCCTCTTCGAGTATATCTACTTTGCGCGCCCCGATAGCTGCATTAGCGACCGCTCGCTCTACCTCGCGCGGCAGCGGATGGGAGCCCAACTCGCCGTCGAGTTTCCCGTCGCCGCCGATCTCGTCATCGGCGTGCCGGATTCCGCGACGCCCGCCGCCGCCGGCTATGCCAACGCGCGCGGCCTGCCCTACGCCGACGGCCTCATCAAGAATCGCTACATTGGTCGCACGTTCATCCAGCCGGACCAGCGGCTCCGTCAGCTTGGCGTCAAGATGAAGTTCAACGCGCTGGGCGCCGTGCTCGCGGGCAAGCGCGTCGTGATGATAGATGACAGCGTCGTGCGCGGGACGACCGTGCGCCCGCTGGTCCGTCTGCTGCGCGAGGCCGGCGCGGCGGAGGTCCATCTCGGCGTCACGTCGCCGCCCTTCCGCTGGCCCTGCTACCTCGGGCTGGATGTGGCCCGGCGCGATGAATTGATCGCCGCGCGCCTCTCCAGCGTCGGGGCCATCGCGGACGAAATCGGCGTAGACAGTCTGCGCTACCTCAGCCTGGATGGACTGATCGCCGCGATTGACCTGCCCGCCGAAACGTTCTGCTCCGGCTGCTTCACGGGAACCTATCCCGTGCCGGTGCAAATGGAGCTTGCCGACAAGCTCTCGTTGGAGCGAGAGCGGGCGGGCAGCGCCGCCCTGTCGTAACACCTATCGAGGAGTATGCCGCCATGCCGAGCCTGCG
>DATEGV010000044.1:0-2872 GCA_035279925.1 Ktedonobacterales bacterium
CTGGTCGGACTGGCTGCGCAGGAACGCGAGAAGGCCCAGCAGCGCATCGCGCGTCTCATAGACCATCTCTTCGACCAGCATGTCGTAGGTGAGGAACTCGTTGGGGGCGGCGGGCTTGAACGAGAAGACCAGATAGCCACGTAGCGCCTTGCCGTCGCGGTAGCCGACGATGCGCTTCGCCGGATTGCTGAAGAACCGATTAAGCTCCTCGTCTGACTTGAGGATCAACCCGTGCGTCTGCTTCGCCACGCGTGCATAGCAGTCGCCGACAAGTTGCTTGTCATTGTCGTCCGCGCCGAGCAAGACGACTTGTGACTTATCGCCGCTGGCGGGCAGCGCCGCAGGTGGCGCCTGATATTGGCTGAGCTTTGTGCCATAGCCAAAGCCCATTTGCTTGTAAAAGTCGGGGCGGAAGGGGTAGAGCAGGGCAAATGGCACTCCCTGCTTGCGGCAGTATTCTAGCCAGCCATGCATCAGATCGCGGGCCACATGTTCTTTCTTGTAGGCGAGGTCTACCGCCACCATGCCGATGCCAGCCGCCGGAATCTGCGCGCCGCGCACGTTCATCACGAAGTCGTGCAACCGCGCCGCGCCCTGCAATGTGTCGCCACGATAGAGGCCGACATAGGCCATCGGCGACTTCGCCATCCGCTCGGCGATGCTGGCGCGGTACTTCTCGCGCTCGCCCGGCGCGCCCAGCTTGAAGTCGGGGTAGGCGTTGTCGATGATGGTAATCAGGGTATCGTAGTCGCGTTCGGCAATCGCGCGAAACTCGGATTTGGGTGCGGTGGTGCGGGTGACCATGGCTCAACCCTCCCTGGGATGGATTGGTGGTGGCACAACGTTGTCGCTGCTTAGATGCAAGCACAAGATATCATTTTCAGGGCATGGCCGCCTTACCCCATCGTGCGGAGGCAGTGGGGGAATAAAGATGAGCGGCGCATCCCCGGAAGGATACACCGCTCGTAATGTGCTTTTGTGAAGCTGAGATATTGGCTTAGCGCAGCCCGTTCAGGCGGCGCTCGGCGTCTTCAATCGAGATGCTGCCGCTGCGCAACTGCTCCAGGATGGAGCGGCGCTCGGCCTCGCGGTCAGCCTGAGACATGCCGGAGAAGCCAAAGTCGTCGCCCGTGTCGTCCTGCTCGATGCGCACGCGCTGGGCCGACGGGCGCGACGATCCACCGGACGGGGCATCGCTGGGCTTGCGGGTATCCCAGTCGCGCCGCATCTGGCCGAAGGCGTCTTCCAGGTCGCCCATGGCGCGTTCGATGGTCGAGCGCACCTCGCGGCCAATCGCCTGCCAGTCGGTCTCGCGGGCCTTCTGCGCCGCCTTCTCGGCATAGCGTGAGGCTTGCTCCGAGGCGCGACGGGCGACCTGCTCGGCCTTCTCGCGCAGCTCGTTCAGCTTGGCCTCATACTCGCCGTAGGTGCGCGGACCGTGGCCACGCTCCCACTCGAAGCCAAAGTCGCGCGAGCCAGCGCCCGCATCCTCGGCGGTCTCGTCATCGGTGTACGGACCCTGGAAGTAGAGTCCGGCGCGATCCGGCCCGCGATCCACGCGCACGCGGAATTTATGTTTGCCAAACGCGCCCTGGTAGGTCTTCGTCGAGGCGTCATCCTGCCCGTCGCCGCTCTTCTGCGTATCGTCGCTCATCGTATCTGCCCTTTCATATCGGTCTGTGGAGACGATTAAGATATCGCCACCGCTGCGTAGAGTGACGGTCGCGTCGCCGCGCCCCAGCACCCCAACCAGATTGCGCCGCCGTCCGCGTTCTACCGTCAGCGGCAAGCGTGTTCGAACTTCGCCACCAAGCGCCTGCGCCACAAATTTCGCGTTGACCTCGCCGCGCGTGCGCAGAGTAATATCACCGCCTGCGGAGACGGTATATTCCGCGGCTCCCAGCTCGGTCTCCAGAGTGGCGTCGCCGCCGACCTGGCCGATTAACAGGCCACCCGGCGCGTGGGTCACCGAGAGATCGCCGCTGACGACGTTGACGCGTATCCGGCCCTGCACGCGCCGCAACGCGCTATCGCCGCTGACGACATTGACCTCCAACGGGCCGCTGATGGAGTGAATCTCCAGATCGCCGCCAACCACGCCGATGCCAGCCTCTTGCACATCGACCAGTTTCGCGTCGCCACCAACCGCGTCGGTAAAGACGCCCCCGGCGCAATGTTCGATATCAAGGTCGCCACCGATCGCGCCATCCAGTATGGCCGACCGGCAGTTCTCGATGTGGACATCGCCGCTCACGCCCTCGCGTACCTCCAGTCCCTGGACGTTGCGCACATCGAGGTCGCCACGCACCCCGCCGAGCAGCGGCGCCCCAGAGAAATCTTCGATACGCGCATCGCCGCTGGTCTCGCGCACCCGGAGATCCTCACCGCGGCTTGCGCGCAGATCGCCACCAATATGGGCAATGCGCAGTTGGCTCACGCTGCCGGTGGTGACATCGCCACCTACCTGCTCTACCTGGAGCAGACCATCGAAGCGTGAGGCGTGCAGGTCGCCGTCTATGCTACGCACGATCACCTCGAAGCCATCGGGCGCCCAAAGCTCCGCGCCATCATACAGGCGCGAGATGCGTACGACGCCGTCTGGCTGGACCACCGGGTCATCGCCGTGTTCACCATGGGTGTCGACCACCACCTCGCTGCCGCCGCCGCGCACGGAGAAATCGCCCCTGACGACCGAGATTTCGATGCGGCCCGCAGGCTCATTTGGTTCAGCCGATCCGGCCTGGGTCGATTGTTTGCCCGGATTTCCTGCGTCTCCCGCGTCTCCCGCGTCTCCCGCGTCTCCTGCGTCTCCCCTGTCTGTCAATGGTTGTCCCTCGGCATGCGCCACCTCCGCATCTGGTTCGAGTGGAGG
>DATEGV010000045.1:0-8772 GCA_035279925.1 Ktedonobacterales bacterium
CGTTCGTGCATCGCACCGGCCACAACATCGGCGTGAATGTGCATGGCAACGGTGCGCACCTCGATAACCTGGAGACGCACGACACGCGCCCGCTGCTGGCCAACACCTGCACGAGCGTGGAGCCGGGGATCTACCTGCCGGACGAAGGCATTGGCGTGCGCACGGAGGTGGACGTGCTGCTGCTGCCCGGCGACATCGAGGTGACGGGCGTTCCCGCGCAGACGGTGGTCATCCCGCTGCTGGCGTAGCCTGGTAAGGAGGCGCACGAATCCCGGGCGAGTGACCTTCGAAACGCGGATTCGCGCGCGAGTGTCACTTGCCTGTACCTCGGGACTCGCTGTGTGATCCTATGCGGCGACCGATTTCTTCGAGCGATCAACGTAGGCGAGCACCGCCGCGAGCAGCAGGAAGACACCGCAGATGACAGCGTACGCCTTCACGATGAAGAACAGGCCGATACACGCTATCAACAAGAGCGCCGCCGCCGTGACCGGCGCGGGAATCGCTAGCACGGCGCCAACGAAACCTACGAGGATTAACAGGAAGCCGATGACGCCGTGTGAATGGCTGATGTGCTTGTCGCCGCCAAGGCGCAAAGCGTCATGCACCGCGGAATAGGCGAAATTGACGATGAGCGCGATGACCACTCCGACGAGCCCAAGAATCATCGCGCCAGCCCGACCAACGAAGCGCATGGTTCCCCTCCCTTCCGTAAATCGTCAATTCGACCGCTCGCTACCCGCCCATATGGTGCAGGTGGTGATCGGGATGCGATTCGTGCAGAGGATGGTCGGAGCCGTGGGCGTGCTCCTGTTCGCCGCCGGCATGGTGGTGACGGTGATGGTGATGCCCATGATCACCGTGGACGTGCTTGTGAGAGTGGTGTCCCTCGCCGTGGTGGACGTAAGCCGGCGCTGACGCGTCAACGGGCGTTGGGGCGGATGGTGCGCCACTGCTTGCCATGTGCGTTTCTCCTTTGCGCATACTGGCCGGGTGAACGAATGCGCACGCCGGCCACGAGTCATCGGGCTGTTTCGTCGCTGGCGCTAGCTCTTCGCGGTCTTCGCGCCCGTGGCGACTCCCTCTGGCGCCGCCGTCCGCGCTTTGGCCAGCGTGACAATGGCCTGGGCGCGCAAGAAGAATTTGTTCTCCCCCAGGTCGCCAATCGTCTTGATGCCGAACGCTTTATGCAGCAGCTCAGCGTCACCCTTCGAGACGCCTTCCAGCGCGTCTACCGGGGCGTCTACCAACTCATGGAACTCTTTGCCCTCAAACGCCTTGTCGAGATGCTTGCTCATGTCCGCCATCACAGGCCTCCTTTGGCCGCGCGACGCCACACACTGGGCGCCGTTGGCCCATTATTCACGTCTTGAGCGTTCACTCGTCGGCCTAGCTCCCGGAGTTGCCGCCGAACATCCCACCGATCCCGGGCAGGTCGCCCAGCTTGCCTTCCGCTTCCTTCTCGATGTTGTCCAGCCCTCCAGCGGCGGCGTCTTTGGCCTGCTGTGAGACCTTGTCGCCGCCCGGTATCTTACCGGCAAACTCATCAATCGCACTGTTGATCTGGTCTTCCGCCTGTTGCTTGGCGCCGCTCAACTGGTCCTGTCCACCCTGCATGTTGTCCTGGTCTGGCATGACGCATTCCTCCTGTTGGCGTGCATTGATGGCCCCGCGTCGCGTGCGGACACACAGCAGTGACGCGTACTTGGGCCGACAGCGGCCGGCGCGCGGTCCGGGCCGGCGCGGTTATCCGGGCGCCTTCCTTGAAGGGCGCCATACGAGGGCGACGCGCGAGCGCGTCCGTACAAAGAGCCAGGTAAGGCGTGGTTTGGCAGCAAAGCGCGTGCCGATTCCTGGGAACGGGCCACTTCGACGAGCGAACGAGGCGTCAGTGAGCAATCATGACGCCGACCAGGCCTGCGCCAGCGTGTCACGATAGCGGTCCAGCCAGAGCCAGAACGTGTCCGCCCAGGCAAGCCGGCCAAGCGCGTCCTCTTCGTCAGGCGGTTCGCCGTAGTCATCCGTGAAGATGAGGTCCTCGGCAACGCCGTTGGCGAAGACGACCGGGAACGCCAGCGCCAGCGCGTCGGCCAGCAGCCGCGCCTCGCCCTCGGCGGGCGGCGCCTCATCACCATAGGCGCTCAGGAAGCGATGGACGGCGAGCACGTCCAGGCCGTCGGCGCTCCGTGGCGGCGTCACGCTGGGGTCATCGTCCCAACGTACACCCGTGAAGTAGAAGAGCGCGTAGGCCAGCTCGTCAATCCTGCGCGCGAAGTGCGCCGTGTCGAAGTCATAGATCGCCGCGACACCCGCGCCGTCAAAGCTGAGATTGTGCGCCTGATAATCGCCGTGGATGTGCAGCTCCGGCGGGCGCATCCCGCCGCTGAGCGCCGCAACCGCTTCATCCAGCCGACCGGTCGCCTCCTCCGCCACCCGCGCCAGACCCGCGCGCACCGACGCCGGCAGATCCGCCGCGTCAGCCCGCTCCCGTACGAGCCGCAGGTACGCCTGCGCAATCGCCGCCGACGACCGTTCCTCCGGCCAGAGATGCGGCTGCCACTGGAAGTCCGCCGACGCCTGGTGCAGCGCGCCGAGCGTGGTGGCGGCGGCGGCAAGCCAGTCATCGGCGAGCGCGGCGTCGGAGGTGTAGGGCTGGCCCGCGCTCCACGCTTGCAGCTCGAAGATACCGTTCTCCGCGACGGCGTAGCTGTGGCCGTCCGGTCGGGGCAAGAGCGCCGGGATGGGGAGACCCTGGGCGGCGAGATGGCGCGTAAAGGTGTGGCGAAAGAGAGTGTCGCGTTCGGTGAGGTCATCCGGCTGCCGGCGCAGCAGGTATTGTTCGCCCGCGATCTCCACGATGGGCCGCGCCAGACCCTCCAGGCTCGTCGTGACGATACCGGCGACGCGCCACATGCCTGGCTTGAGGTCCCAATACGAGAGTACTTCGGCGGTCTGGTCGTCCAACATGACCACATCGTCTGGCATCGGTCCCTCCTTTTGTCCGCGTGTCACGGAGCGCGCTCGGCGGTGGCGTCGCGCTTGTGTCCTCTATACACGGTATACTACACGGGCGACAAGCGGTGAGTCCTGGCGCGTGAGAGGAGCAATTGGGTGGTGAGCGGACGTGTGCATCAGATCAACATCTCACAGGGCGGCGTCCCGAAATTTCCGGTCGCCGAAGCGCGAGTGACGGAGGAGGGTATCGTCGGCGATTATCACAACGACGTGCGTAACCACGGCGGTCCGCAAGCTGCGCTCTGCCTCTTTACCCTCGAACAGATCGAGCGGCTGCGCGCCGAAGGGCATCCCATCGCGCCGGGAACGACGGGCGAGAACGTGACGCTGGCGGGCATCGCGCTGGAGCGATTGACGCCCGGTACGCGGCTATGGCTGGGCGATCAGGTCGAGATCGAGATCACCCATTACACGACGCCCTGCAAGAACATCACCGCCTCGTTCAGCGACGGCGACTTCACGCGTATCGCGCAGAAGCTGCATCCCGGCGAGAGTCGTGTCTACGCGCGCGTCCTGACCCCGGGAACGCTGCTGGTGGGCGCACAGGCGCGTGTGGCGCCGGACCCACGGTAGCGCTTCCTTCACCGCTTTTGCTCTCGTGTCGCTTCTTGCCGCTCCCAGTCGGATTTGAGCAGCGCGTACTCGACGTCGCCATGCTCAGCGCCCTCGATGTAGTCCGGCCAGTCCAGAAAGTACGTCCGCGCGAGCGTCATGCCGAGCTTCTCCATTACGCGGCGAGAGGCGACATTGACGACCATCGTGTTCGCCACGACCCGCACGACGCCAAGCTCGGTGAAGCCTTTGCGGATCAGGGCGCTCGCGCCCTCGGTGGCGTAGCCCTTGTTCCAGGTGGAGGAGCGCAGCCGGTAGCCAAGCTCCACCTCGCCCGGCGGCGAACCCGCCAGTGGTCGCAGGCCGAACCATCCCACGAACGCGCCGCTAGACTTCTCGATGGCCGCCCACTTCCCAAAGTCCTCGCGCCGCTGGTAATCCTCGAGCGTTCGCGGCAAAGCCTCGTTCGCGATTGTCTCACGAGGCGTCGGCTTGCCACCGGTCAGGTAGCGCATGACGGCGGGGTCGCCGTCGAGTCGCGCCAGATTGTCCACATCCTCCGGCGTAAAGCGGCGCAACATGAGACGTTCGGTTTCCAAATAGATCTCCATCACCATCTCTTCCGCGCTCGTTCGCTACAGCTTCGAGACGAGCGCCAGATGCGACCGCTCGAAATAGCGCATGTGGCCCATCGGCAGCAGCAGCGCGAGATCGGGCCGCAGCACCTCGACGAACTCAGTGTCGTGGCTCACGATGATCAGCGTGCCCTTGTATCCGCGCAACGCCTCCGCGACATGCTCGCGCGAGATCGGGTCCAGGTTGTTGGTCGGCTCGTCCAGCAGCAGCGTGTTGTGGCCGCCCAGCATCAGCCGCGCCAGCGCCAGCCGTGTCTTCTCCCCGCCGGAGAGCGTGCCGACCGGATGGAAGACCTGCTCGCCGGAGAAGAGGAAGCGACCCAAGAGTGACCGCAACTGTCCATCGCCGGGCAGCGATGGCAGGCGAACGGGCGCCTCACTGGCGGCGTGGCGAAGCTCCTCGATCAGCGTCATGCGCGGGTGCAGCGACTCATGCTCCTGCGCGTAGTAGCCGATGTCCACGAGGTGGCCCGTCTCGATGCGCCCGCTCGTCGGCGGCAGCAGCCCCGCGAGCATCCGCAGCAGCGTCGTTTTGCCGGCGCCGTTGCGTCCGATGATGACGAGGCGCTGGCCGCGCTCGATCTGAAAGTTCAGGTCGGTGACGACGGGCGGGCCGTTGTACGCCTTGGTAAGCCGTTCCACATGGAAGACGACGCGCCCACTCTGCCGCGCGATGGGTAGGTCCAGGGCGAGCGCGCGTTGCTTGCGGGGCAGAGTCGCCGGATCGGGCAGCTCCTCTTTCATGCGCTCGACCAGGTGATCCAGCACCTTCGCTCGCCGCGCCATCTTGGCCGTCTTGACGCGCATCCAATCGGCCTGCTCCTCCAGCCGCGCGATCTTCGCCTGCTGCCGCTCGGCGGTGGCGGCGGCGCTCTCCTCCGCCTGGGTGCGCTGGCGCTCGTAGGACGTGTAGTTGCCGGTGTAGGACGTGAGGCTGCGCGCGGCGGCGTCGAGGTGCAAGATGCGCGTGATGGCGCGGTCCAGCAAGGCGAGGTCGTGCGAGATGAGCAGCACCGTGCCGGTGAACTGCGCGAGGTAGTCCATCAGCCAGCGCGTCGTGGGGCCGTCCAGGTGGTTGGTTGGCTCGTCCAGCAACAGGAGATCCGGCGCGGCGAAGAGCACACGCGCCAGCGCCAGGCGCGTCTTCTGGCCGCCGGAGAGTCCCGTGACGGCGCGATCTAGCTCCACGTCCTCCAACCCAAGGCCCGCCAGCAACTGGCTCATCTCGTGCTCGGCCGCGTAGCCGCCATCGAGAGCGTAGCGTTCTTCAAGCTCGCCATAGCGCGCGAGCAGGCGTTCCATCTTCCCGGCCGCCGCCGTGTCGCCAGCGGAGGCGTCCGCAAGTTGGGCCTCGATAGCGCGCATTTCCGCGGACGTGCTGGCGAGGCGCCGCCCTTCCAGCATCACGTCGCGCACCGTCACGCGCCCTGTGCCCGCGCCGCGCGCCAGCAGGTCGTCCGAGAGCCGCTCCTGTCCCACGTAGCCCACGCGCTTGGGCCGCGAGATGGAGCCGGCGTCCGCGTCGAAGTCCTCATCGCCGCGCAGGGCGCGCAGCAGCGTCGTCTTGCCCGCGCCGTTGACGCCGACGAGACCGACCTTTTCGCCTTTGCCAATGAAAAACGATGCGTCGCGCAGGAGCACATTCCCCCCGCGACTCAGAGTGAGCGATTTGACTTCCAGCATACCTCTATCCTCAGCGCCGCCGTCCAACAGCGGACGGAACATACGAGCAGACACGCGACAGCCCAGCGACGACAGCGGGAAATCTGCCGGTAGCAGGTTCGCGGCGCGTGTGGGCGGCGCCGCGCGTGGAGGGAGAAGCCAGTCTTGTGGGCGCCGCGCGGGCGGCAGGGAGGTTGTGCGGGGGAAACACACTCGGTGGCTTCTCACTGAACGCTTGCCTGAAAATGGGCAGACTCGTCCCCGGACGTTATGGGCGAGGCGCACTCATCATCAGAACAAACGTGGCCATCGAGCGACACTCCAGTGATGCGGCGACATATACGCCCGGTCAGCGGGACCGGACGCGCCGAACTATCGCCCGAAGCATACCCGCCAGCGACGCGAAAATCAAGGGCGATGGGCCAACCATGATGTAGCCGGGTATGCGACATGCGGACCGGACCCCCGCATATTCGTTACAGTCTGTCGCGGGCGGCGACCGCTTCTCAGATCGAGGGAGAGATGCCGTGGGGCGATTTGCGGAGATGAAGCAATTGGACCGGTTCGCGGTGTTCGATACGCGCACCAAGCTGATGCTCGCCATCGCGGCGCTGGCGGCGATCCTCTCGGGCGTCCTGAACGCCTCGGGCGCTGGCGGCGTCCTGCTTTTCATCGTCGCGGGGGTGGCGCTGGCGCTGCTCGCCGCGCTCGTCGGCACGGCCACGGAGCAACTTGGCGCCCATATGGGCGCGGGCGCGACGGGCGTCTTGCAATCCGCATTGGGCAATTTGCCGGAGCTCTTCGTCGGCGTCTTCGCCCTGCGCGCCGGCTTGATCGGCGTGGTACAGGCGGCGTTGGTCGGCTCGATCCTCGGCAATAGCCTGCTCGTGCTTGGGCTGGCCTTTGTCGTCGGCGGCGCGCGCCACGGCACCCAGCGGTTCGGCTCCGGCGCGCCCCGAACGATGGCAATGCTCACCGTGCTGGCGGTGGCGGCGCTGGTCGTCCCAACGCTGGCCAAAGATCTGCACACGCCGGCGGGACCACATGTCGAAGGGCTGAGCGTCGCCTGCGCGCTGATTCTGCTCGCCGTCTTCGTCGCCAGCATCCCCGTGTCGCTTTCAGGGGGACCGGTCGCCGTGCCGACGGAGAGCGCGGAGGAACATGGCAGCGTCTGGCCGTTGGGTCTCGCAATCGCGGTACTCGTCATGGCTGGGGTCGGCTCGGCCTTCGTCTCCGATTGGTTTGTGAGCGCGCTCGCGCCGGCGATGGCCACGCTGCATCTCTCACAGGCCTTCACTGGACTGGTGATCGTCGCGCTGGCGGGCAACGCCGTCGAGAACGTGGTCGGCATCCAACTGGCCGCGAAGAATAAGATGGACTACGCCATCAGCGTGATCCTGAACAGCTCGCTCCAGGTCGCCCTCGGCCTGATCCCGGCGCTCGTGCTGTTGAGCTTCGTCATCGGCGGCGCGCACCTCACGCTCGTGCTGCCCGGCCTGCTGATCGCCGCGCTGGGCCTCTCCGCGATTCTGGGGGCCATCATCATCTACGACGGCGAATCCACCTGGCTGGAGGGCGCGGCGCTGATCGGCCTCTACGGCATCATCGCGGCGTCGTTCTGGTGGGGCTGATCGCCGTCTGGCGCCGCCCTTTGCCACTTTGGGTCGCATAAGCGAGAATAGAGAAGGTAGCTTCATCCCCCAAGCCCACCCCTGCGGGGTAGGGGAACTGTGCGGCACGGAATGGGTACGGTTCACGCAGAGTCAGAGGGAGTACACGCAGAGTTAGAGGGAGTGAGAACGGAGTCAATGGGAGCGCCGCGCGGTAGGGAGCCGGCGAACGAATTCGCGCCTTATCGTGCCCTGGTCGTTGATGCCCGCGCGGCCTAGTACAACAAACGCTGCGTAACTCCGTTTATACTCCCTTAAACTCTGTGTGAACCGTAACCCCTAAACTCTGTGTGAACCGTAACCCCTAAACTCTGTGTGAACCGTATCCCTCCCCTCGCAAGCGGAGAATGGTTGGGGGTAAGGGTCCGCGCTTCAAAGTAGTCATGGGAGAATGACCAGCATGAGCCAGGCAGCGAGCGGCGCGACCGCCACATCACCACAAACGACCGCGTCCGCGAACGAGGCGCGGCCCCTGCTTGTCCTCATAGACGGGCACGCCCTTTTCCACCGCTCGTTCCACGCCTTTCCGGAGGAGATGAGCACCGGCGCGGGTGAGCCGACCAACGCCGTCTTCGGCTTCACGCGCATGCTGCTGGACATGCTGCGCATGATCAAGCCGGATTACATGGCCGTCACCTTCGACCGCCCCACGCCCACATTCCGCCACACCGCCTACAAGCCGTACAAGGCGCACCGTCCCTCGCTGCCCGACTCCATGCGCGCCCAGTTTCCGCGTGTGCGTGAAGTGGTGAAGGCGTTCAACATGCCCATCTACGAGCTTGACGGCTTCGAGGCCGACGATCTGCTCGGCACGCTCTCCCAGCAGGCGACGGCCAAGCGTGTCCACACCGTCATCGTCACCGGCGATATGGACACGTTGCAACTCGTCAACGACTGGGTGCGCGTCACCTTCGCCCGCTCGCCGCGCCGTGGTGAATTCGAGTACTTCGATCTGGCCGCCGTGGAGGCGCGCTATGGCTTCGAGCCGCCCCGCCTGGTGGACTACAAGGCGCTCGTCGGCGACACCTCGGACAACCTCGTCGGCGTCCCCGGCATCGGGCCGCGCACGGCGGCGAAGCTGCTGGCGACGGCGAGTGACATCCCCGCGCTGCTCGCGCGCCTCGACGCGCTCGAACCGATCGCGCTGCGCGAGAAGCTCGCAGGCGCGGCGGGGCAGCTGCTGCGAAACGAGCGACTCTCGCGCCTCGACGGCTCGGTTCCGCTGCCGGAGGGCCCTC
>DATEGV010000046.1:0-2623 GCA_035279925.1 Ktedonobacterales bacterium
ATTCCGCGCGCGTCGCGCCGTCTCGGCGATCTCCAACGCGCGCCACGTGCGGGCGTCCATCTCGACATAGCCACTGGTATCGTAGGTCGTCAGCTCAGTGAGCAGGCGCAGCGCGTTCGGATTCATGCGGGCGAGATACGCGACGATTGCTGCTGCCGCGGTAGTGGCGAGTGGACGCTCCTCGCAGCCGAACGCCGCCAGCGAGCGCGTGCCGAAGTGGCGCAGCAGCCGCTCACGCGCGTCGAGCGAGTCGAAGGTGTGGGTGGGGCAGCGGGTGATGTTCAATCCAGCCAGCCATGCGGTGTTGTCGTCGTCGTTCGTCGCGCCAGCATCGCGGGCGATTTCAGGCATCAGCGCCTCGGCGGGCGCAATTCGATACAGTTCGGCTTCGAGGGCGTCACGCGCGTCGTCTCCTGTCCACTGCGCGCAGGCGAACGCGCCGGCGCTGACCTCAACGTAGGCGAAGCCCGCGCCGTTGATGCGCCCCTTACCGTCGCGCGCGATGACGACGGCGGCGAGGTAATTGTCGCGCTGCGGTGGGACCAGGCCCGGATCGGTCAATGTGCCCGGCGTGAGGATGCGTGTGACCTCGCGGCGCACGAGTCCGCGCCCCGGCGCGCTGACCTGTTCGCAGATGGCGACCTTGTGGCCGGCGGCGACCAGCTTGGCGGCGTAGGTCTCCAGCGCGTGCAGGGGAACTCCCGCGAGCGGCACGCGCTCCTCTGAGCCGTACGCCCGGCTGGTGAGGACGATGCGCAGCTCGCGCGCGGCGATCCGGGCGTCCTCGTCGAACGTCTCGTAGAAGTCGCCGACCTGATAGAGCAGGATGGCGTCCTGGTGTCGCTCCTTGATGTCGAGATATTGCTTGCGCGCCGGTGTCGTCATTTCTGCGCCCGTACCCCGTCTCGGCTCCGATCCCTCGCGTCGGGTACGCTGAGCATACACACTGCCGCCTTCGAACGCAAACGCGGGCCTCCGGGTCCAGTCACACAGAGTTACGGAGAGTCACGCAGAGTTTCACCGAGACGGTCAGTGTGAAACGGATTCGTGTAATGGTACCTGGCGCGCGGTCCAGCGGCGCTCGCCACTGGCTTCCCTATCCTGCGTAGGGAAGGGCGGTGGGTGGTTAGATTCTGAGGGCCAGGGGTGACATCTACCAGCGACCTACGGGTCTTTACGAAGAGTCTACGCGCCGACACGGCATCTTGGCCCGTGATTTGCGATTTAGCCAAGCGACGCCTGTCAGCCCGACCGCGCTCTCCGTTTCCTTCAGGAAGCCTTAAGGTTGACGCGGCATGATTATGGTATATCGAAGAGTTGTGCGCCCGCTGACGAGTGGCGGGGGCGTCATGAGCCGGCCGGAGGGACACCGCGAGCAAAGGCAGGCGAGCGAAGAATGACGACATTCTATAAGCAAACGCTGGGCTTGGGAGCGGCGACCCTGTGCGCTTTGACCGCGCTTGGAGCCGTCTGTGAGCGGCGATTCGAGGCGCGCGAGCGGCGTGATGCGCCCCCAGGTGAGCTTGTGGAAGTCGGCGGCCACCGCATGCATATCAACCGCACGGGCCAGGGAGCAGGCCCCACTGTCGTGCTAGACGCCGGTCTGGCCGGCTTCTCCACCGATTGGACGCTTGTGCAGCCGGAGGTGGCGGCGTTCGCGCGCGTCTGCTCGTATGACCGCGCTGGGTACGGCTGGAGTGATCCTGTTCCCGGCGAGCGCACGAGTATCGTGATCGCCGATGAATTGCACGAGCTATTGCATCGCGCGGGCGTGCCTGGGCCGTATCTCCTGGTTGGTCACTCCTTCGGCGGCTACACGGTGCGCGTCTTCGCCGACCGCTATCCTGACGAAGTGGCCGGCCTGGTGCTGGTAGACGCGTCGCACGAGGCGTTTCCAGAGACGTTGCCGCCCCGCGCCCGACGGCGCTACGAGCGTTTCGACGCGCTGGAGACCCCTGCGCTCCTGCTGAGCGAGGCGTTCGCGCGGGTGGGAGCAGTACGCCTGCTGTTCGCGCACGACTGGCTCTCGCTGCTGGACGTCTTCGATCCATTACCGCCAGCCGCACGGGCGACGATGATGCGCCTGCGCGCCGTGCCGAGCTTCTTTCATACCGCCTTTCAGGAGATCCGCGCGTTCAACGAGAGCGGACGCCAGGCGGCGCGAGCGCGTGGTCTCGGCGATCGTCCCGTCGCCGTCATCACGGCGGCCGGCAAGGAGAACATGGGCGAGGTTCCGCTTGCGCAGATCGGCGTAGATCAGCAATTCTTGGAGACACTCGTACACGCGCGTTCGACCCTGCGCGCCGAGCTCGCGCATTCGCTCTCGACCAATAGCCGGCACATCATTGCGACCAACAGCGGGCATCTCGTGCAGATCTGTGAGCCGCGCGTGGTCATCGAAGCCATACGCTGGGCGCTGGACCAGGCGCGCGCGCCGCTGGCCCACGCCTCGTGACCTCACCCCTTAATCTCGCCGACTACGAACGTCTTGCCCAGGCGCGCATGGACCCCGCTGCCTGGGACTTCTACGCGACAGGCGTCGGCGACGAGGAGACGCTGGCCGAGAACCGCGCCGCATTTGCCCGGCTGCGCCTGCGCCCCCGCGTCCTGGTGGACGTCTCCG
>DATEGV010000047.1:0-6456 GCA_035279925.1 Ktedonobacterales bacterium
CGGACATGTTGAAGCCGCCGAACGGATGGACGCCGACGAGCGCGCCCGTGCATTTTCGGTTGATATAGAGGTTGCCGACGAAGAACTCGCGCTCGGCCCGCGCGATGCGCTCCTCATCCTTCGAGAAGAACGAGCCGGTCAGCCCGTACTCCGTGTTGTTCGCGATGGCCAAGGCGTCGTCGAAGTCGCGCGCCTTGATGACGGCGAGCACCGGACCAAAGATCTCTTCGAGGGACATGCGCGCGTCGGCCGGCACATCCGCGAAGATCGTCGGCGGGATGAAGTAGCCCTCGCGCGGAAGCTGCTCGCCGCCCAACACGAGACGCCCCTCCTGCTTGCCGACGCCGATGTATTCGAGAATCTTGCGGTAGGCGCCCTCATCAATCACGGCGCCCATGTAGCTCGAACGGTCCGTTGTGTCGCCGATGGTGAGGCTCTTCGCGCGCTCCACGACCTTCGCCAGCACCTCGTCGTAGACGGGAGCGGTCACGATGGCGCGCGAGCACGCGGAGCACTTCTGGCCCTGGAAGCCGAACGCGGAGGCCACGATCGCCGAGGCGGCCGCATCGAGGTCCGCCGTCTCGTCCACGACGATGGAGTCCTTGCCACCCATCTCGAGGATCGTGCGCTTGATCCACTTCTGGCCCGGTCGCGGCTTGGCGGCAAGCTCATTGATCCGCAAGCCCACTTCGCGCGAGCCGGTGAACGAGACAAACCGCGTCAGCGGATGCTCGATCAGCGCGTCTCCGATGGCGCCGCCCGGTCCTGGTAGGAAGCTCACGACGCCCTTCGGCACACCCGCCTCGTCAAGCAACTCGACGAAGCGCGCCGCGACGAGCGCCGCCGTGCTGGCGGGCTTGAGGATGACCGTGTTGCCGGCCACGAGCGCCGAGCTCGTCAGCCCGACCATGATCGCGCAGGCGAAGTTCCACGGCGGGATGACCGCGCCAACGCCGAGCGGGATGTAGACGAGCTCGTTCTCCTCCTCGGCAATCTTCGTAATCGGCTGCTCACCGGCCAGGCGCAGCGCCTCGCGCCCGTAGAACTCGAGGAAGTCAATCGCCTCGGCGGTGTCGCCGTCGGCCTCCGGCCAGCTCTTGCCCACCTCGTAGATCATCAGCGCGTTGAAGTAGAAGCGGCGCTGGCGCAGCAGCTCAGCCGTCTTGAACAGATAGCCGGCGCGCTCGGCGGCGGGCGTGTATCGCCAACTCTGGAACATCTTCCAGGCCGCCTGGACAGCGTCTTCAACGTCCTGAACCGCTCCCTTGGCGAAGCGGGCGACCACCTGATCGGGGCGCGCGGGGTTGATACTGGCGAAGGTATCGGACTTCTCGCGCTTCTCGCCGGCGATGATGAGCGGGAAGGTCGCGCCCAGCTCGGACTCGACCTGGCGGAGCGCGGCCTCCTGCGCCTGAATGTTCTCCGCGCGCGTAAAATCTGTGAGGGGGGAGTTGGCGAACGGCGCGAGCGCCGTGGCGAGGGTCCGATCAGCGGTAACCATAGCGGTGTACTCTCCTTTGAGCAGGGGGAAGTTCGTCGAGTTACGGACACAAGCAGGGTCGCGCGGGCATGCGCGTGTCCACGCGAGCCGTCTCGCGCAAAGCATCTGTATTGTACCGCGCGCCGGCCTTTGTCTGCTGTGCGCGCCCGCGCGACCTTGCCAGTCAGTTGCTTCTCGCGCGGCTGCTTCGTCTAATCTGGCGAACCGTGATGGCTGAGATAACCCGGCGACGGACGGCCGGCGTGAGGGTGGAGGATTATGACGGGCGAGGAGTTTTTTGCGCAGGCGCCGCTGGAGCTGGACGGACAGAGCGACGCCGAGATGGATGCCGCGATGGGCGCTATCATCCACCTCTATCTACGAGCGACCTACGATGAGCAGGCGGGCTGCTGGCCGGGGCGCGACGAGCACGATACGCTGCGCCGCACTTGCCATGCCGTCGAGGTGACGCACCAACTGGGCCTGGACGCCGATAGCGCGGAGATGGCGCGTAACGCCGGCAACTGGCTCATCAATCTGCCATTCCGCGACCGAGTCGGCATGGCCGAACGCGACCGCTCGCGCCTCTACCCGAGTCGCTTCAAGACGCTGGCGTATCTTGGCCGTTTCGACGACGAGCTTGTGCGCCGCGACTTCCGCGAGCTGCTCAACATGGAGGTCGGCGGCATGATGCGCGGCGTCACCGAGTCGGACGTGCTCACCACGTGCATCGTCCTCGATACGCTGGCGACCCTGGAGCAGGACGGCATGCGACGCGCGATCTGCCCCGACGACCGCTTCGAGGCGATCATCAACGCGCTGCGCCAACAACTGCGCCAGTGGCGCGGGCAGTCCACCAGCGCGGCCCTGCGCCCACCGCACACCCGCAGCACGGCCTCCACCGCGCGTGCCCGGCGACGCCCGGCGATCCAGTGCGAAATCAACAATGTGCGAGATTTGAGCTATGCGTTCGGCCTGCTGAGCGATCTCGACGCGCGAGGCGTTTCGCCGCGCCAGCACGCCGCCATCATCGCCGCGCTCGCCGCCTGCGTCGAACAGCGAGACCGCACGCGCGTCGCCGATCAGGCGCATGTGATGTACGCCGCGCTCCAGCTTGCCGGCCGGCGCCATGAGGATGAGACGATCCAACGTCGGGTACGCGCGCTCCTGCTGGATGTGCGCCAGAGCTATAGCGCGCCGGATGCGTCGAAGCGGTGGGACCTCTCGCACCACACCCAGGCGCTGCGGCTACTGCTGGCCTACTACGGGAAGCCCGATCTGGCAGGCATGATCGTCACCCGCTTTCTGCGGGAGGCGGAACGGCGGCGCACCAATCAGCAGGGAACGCTCGAAACCGAACTGAAGCACGTCATCCGCGAGCGCATCGAGGTTGAACTGCAGGATTGGGGCGAGCTCTCCGGCGGCTTTACCGACGACAAAATCTACCGAGTCCCATTCAGCTACTGGTATCCGATGCCCGGCGTCAACGGCGACCACGCCACATCGGCGCGGCGGGGCGAGGCGTCCGTCATCATCAAGCGCAGCACGATTGACGCCTTCCACACCTCCACCGAGCACTACCGCTTGTTACCGCCGAACCTACGCGAATTGTTCGTGCGTCAGCCGCTCGAAGCGCAGGTCTACAAGTCCGGGTCGTCGTCCGCGTACTACCTCGCGATGGAGGACCTTGCCGGCTTCTTGACGCTGGAGCAGTTGGTGAATGAGTGGGACCAGCGCGCGATGGCCGACCACTTCAAGAACCTGTTGCGTAAGGCCAGCGAGCTTGTCTGTCAGGGATCGTTCACGCTCTTCAACGAGACGAAGGGCGGTCGTGGCGCCTTCCCCGGCACACAGATCGCCCGGCTGTATCTCGCGCAGATCGAGGGCAAGCTGGCGAAGGCCATCGCGCGCGTGCCCTGGCTCAAGAATCCGCTGGACGGCTACTATGCGGCGGAGCAGCGCTTCAAAGGGCTGGACTACTACCTCGGTGTGGTCACGAAACACGCCAGCATGCTGCAACCGCGCTACCTGGGACTGACGCACGGCGACCTGCATGCGCGCAATGTCATGCTGGATCGCTCCTGCGCGCAGCTCAAGTTGATTGATCTGGACAAGCTATCCTGGACCGGCGATTACCTCGCGGACCTCGGCAACCTGCTCACCGATGTCTGCGTGTACCGGCGCGTCGCGGAGCCGCAGCGCGATTTTGGGTTGCCGCGCGATGAGGTGGTCTTCGTCTCGAAGTCCGCGGACACGGCCACGGCGGAGAACACGGTGCGCTATCCCGCGCTGGGTCGCCCCGCGACGCTGGCGTTCCAGGAGTACATGCAGGCGGCGATACACACTTTCGCGACTGAAATAGATGACGCGACGTGGCGACCGCGTCTGTGGCTCGCCTCGGCGACGGCGCTGATGACGCGACTCTCTTTTCAGACGCAGAAGGAGCCGGCGGCCGTGCTCTATGGCGAAGCGGTGCGGCTGCTCCACGAGTTGTGCCGGCATCTGGAGCAGGGCCATGAGCTGCCCGATCGTCCGGTGCCGGCGGAGTGGACGCGCGCGGCGGCCGCGACTGACGCGAGTGGTTCAGAGGTACCAGAGTGGGTGGCGCGGCAGCAGACACTGCGGGCCGTACATGCGGGACTGCGGGCTTTGGGTCTACGCGCGGAGCCGGACCGGGGAACCGTCAGTTACTTCGCGGCGGGTGATCATGAGACGCCGACGCTGAAGCTGATCCCACGCGGACGCGAGGGCATCGGGCGGCTGCTACTACCGACGGAGACGCGCATCGCGGAGGACGGCGCGCTGAAGGTGGTGCGCAGCGCGCAACCGGGCGACGCGCTGGGAACGATTCTGATTCTGACGGAGACAACGGCTCCCGTTGAGGTCTTGCGCGCGGTCGAGGCGTGCGTCGCGAGCGGGGCGATGGCGCGGGGCGGGAAGCGTGGGCGGTAGGGAACGGACCTCACCCCCCAACCCCCTCTCCCGCGAGGAGAGGGAGAGCCAGAAGCGCGCGCCTACGTACACCGCGAGGAGAGGGGGAGCCAGACACGAGCGGCGTTCACCGCTGCTGGCCGAAGAGGGTCGCTAGCTCCTTACGGCGGGCCTCGTAGGCGTTGACGAGGCTCACGCGCCCGCTTTCCATCTCGCCGTCCGGCCATGACCGGAGCGCCGTCGTATGCACGCGGTCCAGCAGGTTGAGAAGCAGATCGGGCGTGCGTCGGGGGCCGCGATCCGCCCGCTGGCGAGCGACCTGCGGCGCGAGATGTGTCGCGATGTCGCGGTAGAGGTCGAGCAACAACTGCACCGCCTCGGCGTCGGCGGCGGCCGGAGCGAGGTTCGCGCGCAGTTCGCGGCGGCAGCCGGCATGGAGCCAGACGAGACCTTCCGCGACATCGCTGACGCGGCGCGGGTCGTCGGCGGGCCAGGCGCGGTGGCTGCGCCAGTACCGCAACAGATACGCCTCGTCACCCTCGCGCGCGCGGCACAGCGCATGGCGTGTACCCGTCCAGAGTGGGCTGACGCGCTCCGGCGTGCCCTTGAACGCGCGAAACAGGCCAGAAAGCAGGTCGTGGTCGCCATCATCCATGAGATGACCAACGGCGCACGCCTGGAGGAGCACGCCGGCGACGACGTAGCCGAGCGAATAGGAGACGGCGTTCGGCGCGAGGGCGGCGTTCTGCGCGGAGCCGGAGAGCAGATTCTTGAGGGCGCGATAACGACCCCGCTCGTAGGTGTTCTCGGCCTCGGCTTTGGCGTCGCGCGTCTCGGCCAGAAATGGACCAAGCACGGCCGTCACGGCGCGGACCGTTCCCAGGTCGCCACGTGCGCTGGCGGCGGAGATGGAGGTCTGTAGCGCGGAGAAGCCGTCGAGCGACTCCCATTGGTTGATAGGCCGCCTGGCCAGGCCGCGAATCGCCCAGAGACCCACATACTGGCCGGAGAGACGCCACGGCAGGTCCCACAGGTAGGCGAACATCAGTACGACGACGGCGGCGAACCAGCAGAGCATCTGCCAGAGCTGCGCGATGTAGACCGGCGGCGCCAGGAAGTAGAGCAGCGCGACGCTGGTGGCGGCGCTCCAGCAGAGGATGAACGGCGTCAACGAGAGCAGGATGGCGCGGACGAGCACGAGCGAATGGGTCTGCCCGGCGATCTGGAGCGTCGTGGCGTTGAAGCCGATCACGACGGCGATGATGACCGCGAGCGCGGTGATGTCCGCGCCGAGATAGCCGCCAGCGTCCACCCCGGAGCCGGCGAGGACGCCGCGCAGGCCGCCGATGGCAAGCGCGCGCTGTGGCAGCCGTGGGACGACCCACCCAAGCGCGGCGCCGACCGCGAGAAATACGCCGCCCAGCGCGCTGAGGGCAAACGTAGCTCTGCGTCCACGGCCCGCGCGCCACCGACCACTCCCCATGCCGCACTTGCTCCCCCACCGTCGCCGCGTGACGGCATACTCACAACACACTACCCAGCGACCGCTGAGAGCGTAGCACTCGCATGCAGGCGGCGCAAGTGGCGAAACGACGCGAAAGCGAGAATGAGGACGAGGGGAGCCAGTTGGAGCAGCCCTGGCAGATGGAAGATCAGGCCCCAATTGTTATCCAGCGCGCCGTCGCGCAGATGCGGCCAGACCCACTGTGTCAGCGGAGAGGAGTACTTGGGGTCGAAGAGCGGACTGGTCGCGGTGGCAAGCTCGACCACGAGCGCGGAATAGATTGCCAGCGCCACGAACAGCCGCCGCCAGACGGCGCTGGCTCCCGGCAACAGCACGACGGCGACGGCGGGCATGGCGAAGGGGAGCGCCGGCAGCAACTGGCGCGGTCCCATGCTGAAGCCGCCATCCCACTCGAAGTACGAGATGGTGAAGAGAAAGTATCCAACGACGATTGCCAGCCAGGTGAGCGCCTCGGGCCGCCACGCGCGCATCCGGAGCAGGCGCGTGAAGCCGGGGATCGCGAGCAGCAGGACGGGGCAGA
>DATEGV010000048.1:0-3656 GCA_035279925.1 Ktedonobacterales bacterium
CGCCAACTGTGGGCTGGACCACGTTGAGGGTATGAGCTCGCCGACGCGCGAAGCCGGGCGGCGCGGCATTGCCAAACTTATCTCTGCGCTTGGGTTGCAGGCGCATCGCTACCGCGGGGCCGTCCACGGCCGCCGCGCAACGCATCACTAGAGGAGAACGACCATGCTGTCTCTTAGCCTCATTCCCCAGCCGATCCGCCCGTTGCCGATCGCCCTGGCGCATGAACTCGAAAAGTCCAAGCCGCACAGCGACCGGCGCGACCTTCTCGGCCGCGTCTATACGGCGATGACGCCGGCGCAGAAGATGCTTTGCCACGCGGAGCTGCTGGAGTGCCGCGCTGCCAGGCGTGGCGCGCACGAGGCGGTCGTAGCGGGCCAGAATTGACACGCTACGCCATGCCTGCTTATGGTTGGCCGCGCTCGACGCCGCGCCAAGGGACACATGCTGCCATCGGCCATCGCAGATTTGGAACGCAGCGGCATAGCGTCGAACGACGCGGAGCGGGCGGGCATGTTCTCGGTTGAAGACGCCAGCGCCGTACACCCTGACTTCAAGGCCATCCCCGCGCTGGTGATGCCCTACTTCGACGCCAGCGGCGAGGTGATGACATGGGGCGCAGACGCGCAACCGTTCTGCCGCGTGCGCTACCTCGACCCGCCGGCGCAACGAGGCTTCGTGGCGACGAAGCCTCAACGCTATGCCCAGCCCAAAGGGAGTGGATGCCACGCCTACTTCGCGCCGATCGTGGACTGGCGCGCCGTGCGCGACGACCCGCGCCAGCCCGTCGTACTCACAGAAGGGGAAAAGAAGGGCCTGGCGGGCGTGCTGCAAGGCTTCCCCGTGGTGGCGCTCGGTGGCGTCTACAACTTTATGGACGGCGAGGCTCTGTTGCCGGAGCTCGACGCCTTCAACTGGAAAGGGAGAGACGTTTATGTCTGCTTTGACTCGGATGCTGTCACGAATCCGAACATTCTGGCGGCCGAAGCCCGACTCGTTGACGAGTTACAGCGCCGCCGAGGGGCGCATTGCTTCCTCGTTAGGCTACCACAACCGCACTCTGGAGGAGTATCTGACGCTAAGGTCGGACTTGACGACTTCCTCGCCGCAAGTGGAGCCGCCGCCTTCGAGTCCCTCATCTCCCAAGCGCCCGCGCTCGGCGCGCTCGACGCCAAAGTCGTCGCGCTCAACAAAAGCTGCGCGTGGATCGAAAGGGAAAGCCTCGTCTACGACCTCGAAACGCGGCTGTTCATCCAAAAAGACGCCTTCACGAACGGCTCGCGGTTCTCGGCGCTCGAACACATAACGGTCGGCGGCAAGCAGCGCACGGCGCCAAAGCATATCAGCGTTGCGGCAACGTGGCTCAAGCACCCCCACGCGCAACGCTTCCGCGAGATTCTGTTCCGTCCTGGCGAAGGCCGGACGTGTGAAGGCGAGCACGGCGCCACGGCGCTGAATATGTGGGAGGGCTGGGAGACAGAGCCCGGCGACGTGACGCCGTTCCTGCAACTCTCCGAGTTCCTGTTCTCAAACATGGCGCCGGAGCACCGCGACCTTCCGCTGAAACTGCTCGCCTACAAGGCGCAGCATCCCGACGAGAAGATACCGCTCGCGCTCGTGCTCATCGGGCAACAGGGCTGCGGCAAGACGTTGTGGGGCGAAACAGTGCGCGACGCCTTCGCGCCCTATGGCGTGGACGTGACGCCTTCATCGCTCTCGGGTGAGTTCCAAGGCTGGCTGGAACGCTCACTCGTGGCGCTCATCAACGAAGCCAAGGGCGAGGACATTCTGAAAGCGAGCGAGACGCTCAAGGCGCTCATCTCCGACCTCAAGCGGCCGATGAATGAGAAGTACCGGCCGGTGCGGCAGGTGAACACCTACACCTCGTACATCATCACGTCGAACCGCCGCGCCGTGGGCTCCTACTCCGCCGACGACCGCCGCATGATCGTGGTGGACTGCCCCAACAAGATGACGACGCCGGAGGGCCAGGCGCTCTACGACACGCTCGGCCAGCGCACGGGCGCGTGGTATCACGGCGGAGGCCCCAAGCATCTGCTGCACTACCTACTGCACCTCGACCTCAAGGGCTGGCGCCCGCCGGCCAGCGCGCCGATGACGCCGGAGAAGTACCTCGCCTACATGGAGGCCCTGACGCCGGTCCAGCGCCTCGCCGAGGACATGCGGACGGCGAGTGAGCACACCATCAAGCTCTGGCTCGACCAGGCGTGTGCGTGGGCGCGGATCCACGAGCTGAGCAACAACACGGGCGTCGCGGCCATGGCCCGCGCCACGCTGGAGAACGTCGCGGGCTACCACATCCGGCCTTGGTACACGCCGGAGGAGCTGGCGCTTATGTTCCCCGCCATCATGGACCAGATGTTAGGGTCCAAGTACGACAAGACCACGCCGTCTGGCCGCATTTCACGCGAGTTACGCGAGGCCGGAGTGCCCTACCTCGTCAATGCCGACGACCCGCGCGGCTTCAAGTGGAAAGGCCAGATTCGGCAGTACCTCGTCGTCGCCGAGTTCGATGACTGGCAGGCGCCGCTGCATCAAGCCGACTTCGAGCGGCTCATGGCGATGTGGCCGACCTACGCCCAGCTCACACAGCGGAGGGTGGCGTGACCCGCGACGACGCCTTGGCGCTTCTAGGTATCCCGGCGTCGCGCATCCTGTCGGACGGCGGGTTAGTTGCGCGCACGGTTAAAACTTACTTTTCGCGTCGCGCCAAAGAAGTCCACCCCGACACAGGCAGCGCCACATGTGTCTCAATTCGAGACCTCCAGACGGCACGCGACGTGCTTCTGGAGAGCGTGGCGCGCCAAAATAACGCTTGCAAGCAATGCAGCGGGCTTGGTAAGGTGCGTGGCGCTATAGGGTGGCGTGAGTGTAGCGCCTGTAACGGCAAGGGAGAGACACGGTGAGTTTTGAAGCTCCGCAAATTCCGGCAGCGATCGGCCCGCGCGCCGATATGTACGCCGAAGTCCGCGCGCTCCGTCTCGCGATGGAGAAGGAAGTCGAGCCGGTCAAGAAGTTCGAGAGCGACCTTCGCGAGTCGATCATCAACGACCTGTCGAAGTCCGAAAATACGGGCGCGGCGGGCCTGAAATACCGCGCGCAAATCGTGATGAAGGACGTGGCGAAGGTCGTGGACTGGAGCGTGCTCCATAGCTGGATCCGCAAGAACGACCGCTTCGACATGCTCCAGAAGCGCCTTTCCGAAAAGGCAGCGGCGGATTGGGTCGAGGAGAACAAACGCGCGCTGCCGGGCACGGAAGTCGTCCATGTGCCGGACGTTTCGATTACGAAAATCTGAGGGGGTCAGTTATGAAGTTCAAAATCAAGTCGCGATTCAGCGCCGCAGTTTTGTGGAGCGGCGAAGTCGAAGGCTCAACGTCGGCATTGCAGCTTGGCGCCGCCGTGATGTTGGCGCTTAGAAGCGGCGCGAACCTCAGGAGCGCGAACCTCAGGAGCGCGAACCTCTACGGCGCGGACCTCTACGGCGCGGACCTCAGCGGCGCGGACCTCAGCGGCGCGGACCTCCGCAGCGCGAACCTCAGCGGCGCGAACCTCAGCGGCGCGAACCTCCGCAGCGCGAACCTCTACGGCGCGGACCTCAGCGGCGCGGACCTCAGCGGCGCGAACCTCAGCGGCG
>DATEGV010000049.1:0-8948 GCA_035279925.1 Ktedonobacterales bacterium
TTCGAGCGGTTCTTCCGGGGCGACCTGGCGCGCGACCGCGACCACCAGGGCAGCGGCCTGGGGCTGGCCATCGCCAGGTGGATCGTGGAGGCGCACAACGGCGAGATCACGGTGACGAGCCAGCCGGGCAAGGGAACCACCTTCACCGTGCTACTGCCGGAGGTGCGCCGGCCCGGCGAGCAGACGAGCGTGAAGGTGCCGGCGGTCCGTAGTCACCAGCAGCGTTCGGTGGTAGCGGGCGCCGTCGCGGGGGCGAGGTCGTCGTTCGAGCGCATTGTGCGCGTATCGCGCCCGGTCAGCGTGAAGACGACGAAGAAGAAATCCGCGCGCGAGCATGGCGCCCATCGCGACGGCAAATCCGGGAAGTCGCCCGCTGTGCGCCCGGATCGCGCGAAATCCACGCAGCCGCCGGTCAAACGCCGCACGGGGGAGTAGTGCGGCGGCTACCTCACCCCTGCCCCGGCGCGCTCAGAACCTCACTCCCGGCCCCCTTCTCGTACGATGGGATGGGGGATGTGTTTCTGAGACTGAGGGCTAGAGCGTGTTATGAAGTCGAGTGAGATGTCGTAGAATGGCCAGAGCAAGTAGTAGTGATCCCTCTGTCGGCTGGAATACGCGGTGTGGCGTTGCGCTGATAGTGACACAGGCATCGGAGGTGGAGCATGCCGAACCGGCTCTCGAACACGGTTGCGGTGGTCACAGGCGCCAGCCGTGGGGTCGGCAAGGGCGTCGCGCTAGGACTCGGAGAGGCAGGCGCCACGGTCTATCTGACTGCGCGCACGCTAGGGCCAGGTGATTCCCACTTGCCTGGCACGTTGACGCAGACCGCTGATGAGGTCACGCGACTTGGCGGGCGTGGCATCGCCGCGCAGTGCGACCATGCCGACGATACGCAGGTCGCCGCCGTGTTTGCGCGCGTGCTGGCCGAGCAGGGGCGGCTCGATCTCCTGGTCAATAACGCGTTTGCCACTCCGGTCGGTGCGTGGGACGAGGTCCCGTTCTGGGAGTTGCCGCTCGACATGTGGGATCGGCTGATTACAGTCGGGCTGCGGTCCTACTACGTGGCGAGCGCGTTTGCCGCGCGGCATATGGTCACGCGGAAGCGGGGGCTGATCGTCAATATCTCCTCGTGGGGCGCACGGAGCCATTTTAGAGAGGTGCCCTACGGGGTGGGGAAGGCCGGCGTGGAGAAGCTCACGGCAGACACCGCCGAGGAGCTGCGCCCACACAACGTGGGGGTGGTCTCCTTGTGGCCACCATTCACGAAGACCGAGCTCGTGCTCGCCGAAGGGGAGCCGCCCACCGACGTGCTGCCCCGAATGGCCACCCCGCGGTTCACAGGCCGGGCAGTGGCCGCATTGGCAAGCGATCCACACATCATGGACAAGAGTGGTCGCCGGTTCGTCGCCGCGGCCCTGGCCGAGGAGTATGACTTTACGGATCTGGATGGGGCCCGTCCGACTCTTCCAACCTATGCGCGGTTTCACGGCGAGCCAGCCGGCTGAGCCCTGCCGCGGCTACTCTGAGCGGGATGAGACAGGCGAATGCAATGAAGCGCGGGCCTGCCAGGACGGTGAGCAGCCGCCCGTAGTCGCGTGTCATCTGGCGGAATCGTGCCGCCCAGGCGAAGCTACACTCGATCACCAAGCGCCCGCGCACAAGATCCAGCGGAGAGCGTTGAAAGCCTCGTGCAGCGGGTAGCCCGCTGCGGCGCGTCTTCGGGTAGCAAGGTCAAATAGGGGGCGACCAGCGCCTATTCGTCATCGGAGGGGGTAGGGTGGACTACTGATTGGCATAGCCGCACTCTACCACGCTCGAGGTCAAGTCACTAACAGGCTTTAGGTCCACACTGACCCCTACTGCTCGTACCCACCGTAGCCGTCGCCGCTGTTCCACCCATTGCCGCCGCTGTTGCCGCCGTTCCAGCCGTTGCCTTGGCCGGCGCCGTTCCCGTTGCCGTAGAACTGGCTATCGCCGGGCCGCCGTCCTCCCCCACCGGGACCGCTCGTCCACGGACCCTGCATGGCCTGGGACGCGCGCGGCTGCCGGCCCCAGCCGTCGGGGGCGGGTGGCGGAAGCTGGCGCTGACCCGCGGCCATCGGCGCCTCAAGCTGCGACGACCGCGACGCGCGGAACGGCGAGCGCGGGGCCTCCATCGGCGAGGCGAAGGTATGCTGCGGCAGCATCATGTTCAGATCGTCGGCCCGCGCCTCCTGCGCCTCGGCCAGTTCCAGCGCCCGCGAGCGACCGCCCACGACATGCTGCAAATTGCGCACGACCTGTTCGAGCTGATCGGCGCTGGTGGTCGCGGCGTCCGCGCCGGAGGCGAGCTGATCGGAGACCTGCATCGTCACGGTGATGGCCTTGCCCAGACGCTCGCTGCTGGCGTTCTGGCGGCGCGCGGCCTCGTCAATGTAGCGCGCCAACTCCAACAGATGCTGCACGGTGCCCTTGGCCTGCTCCTCGGTCAGCCGGTCCCAGTACTGGCCGAACCAGTTGCTTGCGTCAATGATGCGCCGCGCCGCCTGGTTCATGGCGTCGGAGAGGTAGCGCACCCCTTCGAGGCCCGTCTTGCAGGCGTCCACCACCCATTGCTGCTCCCCGGCGGAGTTTTGCTGGCGCGCGGCAAGCTGCTTCAGGGCGGCGGCGGCGCCTTCCACCTCGGCCGTCGAGGCGCGCACCGGCCGTGTCGTGCGGGAGCCGAACCAGAGGCCGAGCAGCACCGCCAGAATGGCAATCACGCCTGCCGCCAGGAGGGACGTGCGTACCTGGCTATCCGCGACGGCTGTCACGGTCGAGAGCGGGCTGAGGTTGAAATACGACCAGTTGAGGCCGATGTCCTGATTGGCGTTGCCGGTGATGGGGTTGCGGATGACCACCGACAAGGGAATGCGGGTGTATTGATAGATGGTCTTGTCGCCCGCCGCCGCGACGCCCTGGAACGAATTGGATGGCGAGGTGGACTTCAGCGCGTTTGCCACCTCCGGCAAGCTGTCCTGCCGCACCGTCGAGTTCGCGCCGAAACGCTGTTCCGAGGCGATGATCTGCTGCGTCCCCGCGTCCAATGGCGCGACGGAGGAGAAGAGATCATTCGCGTTCGTTGAAGCGATGCGAACACCATTCTCATCGGTGATGAACGCGCCGCTCCCGGAGCCGTTCGCGCCTTTCTCACCCGCCACGATACCGAGAATGTAGTCCAGCCGCATGCGCGCTTGCAGGAAGCCGATCACCTGAGTGCTGTTGAGCGGCGAGGGGATCGGCGTATACAGGTTCACGTACTCGAACTTGCCGGCGGCATCGTAGTACACCGCCGAGACGAATGGGTTGCCCTTCTGCACCCTGGCGAGGTCTTCCTTCGGCGCGTTCAGCGGGTTTGTCGTCGGGACACACGGTTGGGCAGGGTTGCCGGTCGGCGCGTATGAGAGGAGCTGCGTGCCATTGGCGGCCGCCAGGCTCCACTGCGTGTAGTTCGCGTCACGTTGCAGGCCGACGCAGAGCGCGCGCTGGTTGGAGCCCTTATAGAACTCAGCGCCGAGCGTCTGGTCCGAGCAGTTGAGCCGCTGATTGATGAGATACGCCTCTTGGGCCTGTGCTGGCGGCAGTTGCGACGCGATGACGCACAGCAAGTAGGCCGGCGTGGTCGGCAATGTGGCCAGCGCCCCGCCGTCCTCCATGCGCTCGCGCATGTACAGGGCAGCCTGATTCGTATTTGCCTTCGCGTCGGTTCTCAACGCGCTCTGCCCCTGCTGGACCAGCGTCGTGCGGGCGTTGTAGTCGTTGAACGCGACCACGGCGGCCAGCGGCAACAACGCCGCGAGCAGAACGAGCAGCGTCAGCCGCACGGAGAGCGTCAACCGGCGGCCCGGCTCGCGCTTCTTTGCTTTAGCCATGTCGGGAGTACCTCACTTCAGGCGATACGGATCATGCTGGCCGCTGCCAGCGGGGCGTCACAGATCATCTATGTGTCGTTTATGGAGACGCGAGGGATGAGTCTCGGCCAGACCACACCCACGATCCCAGCGCGCCAAGAGCGGCCCAGGACCGTTGACATATCGTTTCGTCTCGCATGATGCCACGCAAACGCCTGGTTCCCTGGGGGTCCTGGTACTTTCTGGCGCCTGTTCGCTCGTACGCTCATCCACGCCGCATGCCACCGCCGCGCGAAACCGCTCCGACATACCCGCATACGCGCATCACCGTCACTCGTCGCCAGCCCTCATAGCGATCAATAGTAGTAGATCAGGCCGCGCGACTCGAGCTCCATGAGGAGGGCGCTGACCTCATCAACGGACTTCGATGAGAGCCGCGCGAGGTCCAGGACGGTATGCTCGCCATCGGCCAGCAACAGAATGGTGCGGTGCGCGCGCGAGAGATTGTGTGTCGTGACGACGGTCATCAGGTCGCGCACATCCGGGGCGCGGCGCGGCCGCCTGCTGAGGTAGTCACCGCCCTGGCCGCCGCTCGGTGTGCTGGCGGGCGGCATGGGAACACGCTGCGGCGCTCCGAAAAAGTCCGGCCCAATAGCGCCCGTGCCGTTGCCGACGCCGTTGCCGTTACGCGCGCCGTTCTGGGCGCCGTTCGCGGGATAGCTTGGCCAGGAGCCGCCGAGATCGCCGGAACGCGGGGAGGGGAAGTTGGGCTGCGATGTGTTGCCCAGGTAGCCCGGCTGGGACATGCCTGGGCTGGTCGGGGGGGCGCGCCGTGGGTCGTGCGGCGTCTCAGCCGGGGGAAGGCCACCGGTGATATTCGGCGACGGGGTGGGCGCGTCGCGGTCGAAGGAAAAGCGGCAGGTGCCCCAGCGACTGAGCGCGGTCAGCGCCTCGCGTCCGCGCAGCCCGGCCAGGGAGGCGGCGATCACGCGACCATTGTGAAAGTAGAGCTCGCCCTCTTCCAGCACGGACCCGGAGCCGCGCTCCACGGAGAGCATCCCGGTGCGCTGCCCCAGCTCCACCACTTCGATCACATTCGCCAACCGGTCGGTGGCAGTTACTCTCGGCTTGGCCATGATGTCTTCACTGCCCTTTTGCTGCGCGCCGCATCGCGGACCTCTCCGCCACTAGAGCATACACGCCACCGATCGCGGATGTCGTCCGTGTGCGGCGTGGGCGGGCGCCAACCCCGCCAAACTCAGGCTCTGTGGCCGCCATCAGTATAGCACGAGGCCCGGCGTTCTCATAGTACTTCCCGACGCAAAGTATGGAGAGCCGCGCGGTGTCATTGTTCCGTGTGACCGCGCGCCTGCTCGGCCAACTCTTTGACAAGTTGCGCCTGCTCCTTCGAGCAGATGAGCAGCGTGTCCTCGGTCTCGACGATGATGAGGCCCTCCACCCCCGCCGTCGCGATGCGTCGTCCTGTCGAAGTATAGATGAGCGTGTCGCGCGTGGCGACACTGAGGTGGCGCGCGTCATCCGCGCCGATGCGCACGTTGCCGGCGGCGTCCGCGGGATAAAGTGTGGCGACCTGCGCCCAGCTACCGATGTCATTCCAGCCGACGGAGATGGGGATGACGGCGATGCCCTGCGCCCGCTCCATCACGCCCGTGTCAATCGTGATGTTCTCGCGCAGCGCCGGCCATGCCGAGCGCATCACCGCCTCCACCTCGGCCGTCATGCGCCCGCCCGCGCGCCCCGCCGCCACGGCGATGTCGTCGAGCACATCGGCGACGACCGGAACATGGCGGCGAATCTCCTCCAGGATGCGCGCCGCCCGCCACACGAAGATGCCGGAGTTCCAGACGTAATTGCCCTCGCGCAGATACCGCTCCGCGACCTCGCGCTTCGGCTTCTCGATGAACTGCTCGACGATGTGCCCGCCAAGCCCGTCATGGTGGACCAGTGGGGCGCCGTAGCGGATGTACCCGTAGCCCGTCTCCGGATAGGTCGGTTGGATGCCCAGCGTCACAAGGTGGTTCTGGCGGGCCAGCGTCTCCGCCAGGCCGAGCGCGCGCCGAAAGCCTTCCGGGTCGGCGATGGCGTGGTCGGCGTGGAACGAACCCATCACGGCGTCCGGGTCGCGCGCGACGATCAGCGCGGCGGCGAGGCCGATGCTGGCGGTTGTGCCCCGTCCGGACGGTTCCGCGACGATGTTCTCGACCGGCAACGCGGGCAACTGCTCGGCCACCGGCGCGCGATACTCGCCGGAGGTCACGATGTACAACTGATCCAGCGGAACCAGTGGCGCGATCCGCTCAACGGTCTCTTGCAGCATCGTGCGCGGACCGGGGATACGGAGAAACTGCTTCGGCGTGTCCTTCGTGCTCAGCGGCCAGAGTCGCGTGCCGCTGCCGCCGGCCAATATCGAGGCGTACATCCTGGTCTCCCCGTTCCTTTCTGGCTCCCCCGTGCCCATGAACGCGCGATAGGGGTGGAGAGTGCGGTTCGCCGCTCCCGCGCCGCGCCTCTGCGCGCCTCTGTATGAATGTGGCCGGGGAGTGAGGTCCGCGCACGCATTGTACCGAAGGGCAGACGGCGCGGCAAGTGCGGACGCGCGAGGGCGGGCGGACGCGCCACAACGTCTCTGCCCAGAAATGGATGACCTTCGCCGCCGCGTGGCATGGAGGCTGCGCTACGGTCCCTGGCGATGCGCGCGGAGGCGCACGCAGAGCGGCCCGCACGTGAGCGTGTGGCGCCCATGTGAGAGACAGAGAGACGAGTCATATGGCACACACGCAACACGGCAATGGAGATGAGTGGGAACGCCTGCGCCTGTCGTTTACGTCGCAGTCCAAGGACGAGACGGAGAACGCCACGCCGGAGCCGTCCACCACCGATCTGGAGCCTGGCTGGCGCGCGGCGCGCGCGCTCGTGCGCATCCAGAGCGATGAGCTGCTCGCGGTGATGCTGCGCCCGTCGTTCCGTCCGGTGCGCGACATCGAGCTGGTGCGGGTGCTGCCCTGCCCGTTCTGCCTGGATGGCGGGCTACGCACGGCGGGAACGGTGCGCACACGTGGCGGGCGAGCGAATGTGCGCGCGTGCGACACCTGCGCGAAGGTGGAGATCGAGCAACGCGCGCAGATCTCTTAGCGCGTGACGGATGGGGGAACCGGGAAGGAGACCTGATCTTCGAGCGCCCGCGTTTGCGGGAGCAGAGAATCGGGCGCGACGTGGCCAGCCGTGGCAAGGATGGCGAGCGCGCCGGCAAGGGCCAGCAACGCGAAGGTCGGCAGGGTGGCGCGGGTGGCGCTGTTTTCCCCAAGGAACGAGACGACGAACGGCATGTGATAGAGCCAGAGCAGCGTCAGAAACGCGAGGAGCAAGCCGCGTATCCCGCTCAGCGCGCGCTGGCTGAGCGACGAACGCGCGGGCCCGCCGAGCCAACCGACGGCGTGCGCCACCACGATCACCGGCGGCAGCAGGAAGACGAAATAGTATTGCCAGCCCAGCGGCGACACCAGCAGCATCGCCGGGTAATACATCAGCAGCGTGAGCGCGTCATCGCGGGACGCGCGACCACGGTTGCGCCACGTGACGACCGCGAGCGACGCCAGATAGGCGGCCACGAGGACGAATCCTACGCGCCCGGCGCCCGAACCCGCGATGAGGTGGTCCGCGAAGCCCCAGAGCGAGGCGTTATGCGGCGAGCGCCCCCAGGCCGCGCTGGTGTTCGGCACGGAGTTGCCGATGAGGCTCTTGTAGCCGTCTATGCCGACGAACGGTAGCGCGAGCAGTGATGCGGCCAGGAACGACGCGGCCATTCCCACGAGCGCCTTCCTGTCGCGCCGGAGCAGAAAGTAGAGCGCGGCCAACGCGGGGAAGAGACGGAGCGCGGCGGCCAGGCCAAGCGCGGATCCCGCCAGCGCCGGGCGCTCGTGGCGGCTCCAGCGCCACGCCAGCGTCAAGAGCAGCAGCAGCGCCAGCGACATCTGCGCTTCCAGCAGCGTATCGAGCAGCGGCGGCCAGAAGATGAGCAGCCCCAACAGCAGGGCGAGGTACGCCGGCTGGAGCGTGAGCCGCAGCTCGCGGGTGATGAGCGCGAGGGCCAGCGCGAGCATCCCCAGGCTCGCCACGTCCCAGAGCAAGCCCGCCACGGCGACCGGCCAGACGGCGAAGGGCGCCACTACCAGCAGCGAGAACGGTGGGTGCAGCGAGAACGCCAGCGGGCCGCACGCGGAGAGCCGGACATATGGATTCTGCCCGCGCAGCATGCGATGGACGGCGACGACATCCTGGCAGAGATCGCCGCCCTGCGGGCCAACCGCCGTGAGCCGGATGCGCGCCAGCACGAGCAACTGAACCACCACCGCCAGCGCCACCACGAGGAGCGTGGCCCGGCGCGCGGGCGCCAGCGCCGCGAGGCGTGTGCGGAGTGAACGGACGCGCATCGGGTCGAAATCCTTGCCGGGCCGGGAACAGCGCGGCCTTCGGCTGCACACTATACCATACCTTTGGGCTATGCCAGAGGCATCCGCGAAACTGGCGCTTGACAAGATGGACGGGTTCCTGTACAAACATATGTGCGAGTCTTTATATAGGATTTATTTATATAGGACTTGTTGATGTGAGACCGCGCACGACGGTGTGCGTGGAAAACGGGGACGCTGGGCATGACGAACACGACTGACTTGATCGGCGATCACAGCCGGCGCGAACTGAAAGAGATGCTCAAAGCCCTCGGCGATGTCTCGCGCCTGCACATGATCGAGATCCTCTCCGGCGTCGAAGAAATGACCGTGACCGATCTCATTCAGGCGCTGCTCGCGGGCGGGCGGCTGGCCGGACAGCCGCTGGTGTCGTGGCACCTCTCTATTCTGCGCCGGGCCGGCCTGGTGCGCACTCGGCGTCGTGGACGCCTGGTGTACTGCTCATTGGACATAAATCGGTATCAGCTCTGCCTGCGCAAGCTGGGCGAGCTCGTCACCGAAGAGAAGACGCCGCGGGAAACGACCGCCACACCCGCGGCCTCGCAGCCGCCCGACGGGGCGACTGGGATGCTCGGCGTTCATCATAGAG
>DATEGV010000050.1:0-14240 GCA_035279925.1 Ktedonobacterales bacterium
GTCGAGCGGGGGATCAACCGCCTCAAACAGTTCCGTCGGGTCGCCACGCGCTACGACAAGCTCGTCGCGACCTTCACCGCGTTCGTCACCCTCGCAGCCATCCTGCTCTGGCTCTGAGGGAGACTTTGCCAACACGCCCTAGGTCAACCGTCGTCCCGTGCGCCGGCCATTCATGGCAGCGACAGCGACCTATTCATCGTCAGCGTTCCGCGACACGCAGGCGTCCCGCGAGGACCGGCGGCATCTCTGGGAGCTGTCCCCAATTGAGGGCGAGGGTGGACGACATCGGCTCGGTGAAGGAAGGTTCTTCCAGGCCGTCCAGCACGAAGCCCGCGCGGAAGCAGGCGCCCAGGAGCGCGCTGGAAGGTGTTGCCCTCGCCCATGCGCTCGTCCCAGAACGTCGCCTTGGCGTTCCAGATCGCGCGCGACTCCTCGGTGAGCGCCCGGATCTCGCTGTCGTCATCTTCGTTCGCCATGTGTTCGCGACTCCTCGGCTACTGGATGCTCAGGCTGCCTCATCCCCCCGCCTCCGCTGCGCTCTCGCGCCGGCTCCGCAGGGCTATGCCCTGCTTCTCGCGCCTTGTTGGCGCTCGCGCCGTCGTGCACCCCCGCGGAGGGAAGGGGAGCCAGCGACGCGACCGTCGGGCCAGGTTCCCCCTCGCCCCGCAGGGGCACGACGGCGCGAGCAGCGTAAGCTGCGAGAAGCAACGCCCGGCGTTGCGGAGCCGGCGCCAGAGCGCAGCGAGGGGGTCAGGGGGTGAGGCGGCCCGGCGGGTTGCGGCAGACTGCCGCGCATTGTACAATACGCTGGCCCACGCTACATTCTCACTCGTCGCGCGCATAGGATGTTTCCCCGGCGCCATTCGATGTGGCGCGGTCCCGCGTCGGGGTGTTCGCGCTCAAAGAGGAGCATCGCATCGTGCCTGACACCTCCGATTACAAGACTCGCGACCTGCCCGCCGATCTGCGATTGGTTGAGGGCGGCGTCACCGCCGCGCCGGGGTTTCGCGCCGGCAACACCTATTGCGGCATCAAGTCTGAGGCCGGCACGCCCGACATGGCGATCCTCATCGCCGACATCCCCTGCGTGACCGCCGCGACCTTCACCACCAGCAAGACCGCCTCGCACATCATCCACGTGGACAAAGAGCACCTCGCCGCCGGGGGCAACCGGGCGCAGGCCGTCATCGTCAACAGCGGCAACGCGAACTGCTCGAACGGTGAGCGCGGCCTGCATGACGCGCGGCGCATGACGGAGCTGGTGGCGGCGCGGCTGGGGCTGGACCCAAATCACGTGATGGTCTCCTCCACCGGGATCATTGGCCGACCGCTGCCGATGGCCAACGTGGAGCGCGGTATCGCGACCATCGAGGCGACGCCGGAGGGCGGTGAGGCGTTCGCGCGGGGCATCATGACGACGGATACGCGCCCGAAGACCGTCGCCGTCGAGTTCGAGTTGCAAGGCAAGACCGTGCGGCTGGGCGGCTCGACCAAGGGCGTCGGCATGATCTACCCGAATATGGCGACGATGCTCTGCTACCTCACCACCGACATCGCCGTGGAGCAGCCGTACCTCCAGCGCGTCTGGCGCGCGGCGGTCAACGACTCCTTCAACATGGTCTGCGTGGACGGCGACATGTCCACCAACGACTCGGCGTTCATCTTCGCCAGCGGCTCCGCCGGCAACACGGCGCTGGCGGATGGCGTGGACGGCGCGGCGATCTTCGAATCCGCCGTCCGCTACGTGACGCGCTACCTGGCGCGGGAGATGGCCCGCGACGGCGAGGGCGCCACCCGACTGATGATCGTGCGGGTGGAGGGGGCGGCGAGCGACGCGGACGCGCGACACGCGGCGCGGGCGATCACGGCGTCGCCGCTTTGGCAGTGCGCGGTGGCGGGGGGCGATCCCAACTGGGGGCGCGTCATCGCGGCGGTGGGGGCGAGCGGCGCGGAGGTGGACCACAACCGGCTCGATGTGACGCTAGGCGACGTGCCGATCGTGCGCGGGGGCGTGGCGACGGACTACGATCAGGCGGAGGCGAAACGCGCGGTCGCCGGGCCGGATGTGTATGTGACAGCGCATCTGCACCTGGGCGAGCATGCCGCGACCGCCTGGGGCTGTGACCTGACGCACGGCTATATTGACGAGAACACAACGTATACCCGCTAGGAGAGACGAACATGACCGCAACGCAGCCGAACATGACGCAGACGACCCCGGAGACGACGCAGCGTGATTGGGTGGCGCTCGAAAACAAGTACTACCAGAACACGTTCAAGCGCAGCCTGGTGATGGAGCGCGGCGAAGGCTCCCGCGTCTGGGACGCGAACGGCAAGGTCTATCTCGATCTCGTGGCGGGCATCGCCACCAACGTGCTCGGCCACGCTCATCCAGCGGTGGTGCGCGCGATCCAGCAGCAGGCGACACAGCTCATCCACGTCTCGAACCTGTACATCAATCAGCGGCAGGTCGAGCTTGCGGAGCAGCTCTATACCGTCAGCGGCGGCATGCGCTCGTTCTTCTCGAACAGTGGCGCGGAGGCGAACGAGGGCGCGATCAAACTGGCGCGCAAGTATGGCCGGCTCAATCGCGACGGCGCGTTCGAGGTCATCAGCATGGACCGCTCGTTCCACGGGCGCACCCTGGCGACGACGGCGGCCACCGGCCAGAAGAAATATCAGGACACCTGGCAGCCGCTGCCGGACGGCTTCAAGCAGGTCCCGTTCAACGATCTGGAGGCGGTGAAAGCGGCGACGAGCGCGAAGACCATCGCGATTCTGATCGAAGCGGTGCAGGGCGAGGGCGGCATCTACCCGGCGTCGCAGGAGTACATGACGGGGCTGCGCGCGTTCTGCGACCAGCAGAATCTGATCTTGATCTGCGACGAGGTGCAGGCGGGGAACGGGCGCACCGGCAAGTACTTTAGCTGGGAGCACTACGGCATCCGGCCGGACATCACGACGATGGCGAAGGGCCTCGCCGGTGGCGTGCCGATCGGGGCGATGCTGGCCGACCCGCGCGCCGACATCTTCGAGCCGGGCGACCACGGCACGACCTTCGGCGGCAACCCTATCGCCTGCGCCGCCGGTGTGGCGACCGTCAAGACCATCGTGGGCCAACACTTGCTGGAACACGCGGCGGAGCTTGGCGCGTACCTGGGTGGGAAGGTTGACGGTCTGGCGAGCAAGCACAGCGTCATCACCGGCACGCGCGGCCTCGGCCTGATGCGCGCCTTCGATCTGGCGGAGCCACGCGCCCAGGAGATCATGGACTACGCGATGGAGCGCGGTCTGCTGGTAACGAACGCTGGCCCGTCCACGATCCGCATGGTGCCGCCGCTGATTCTGCGGCAAGACGAGGTGGACGAGGCCATCGCGAAGCTTGACGAGGCGTTGGCGGCGCTCTAATACCAATGGACGCGGGCGACTCTCGGCCATAAATGGCCGGAGCAGAAGCGATGCGTGGCCTGAAGGCCATTCACATGTCGCCGCTAAAGCGTCCGTATGGTAGAACGACGACGCCGTAGTAGACGGTCCACGGGTGGACGACACGAGGAGTAGTACCTGATGCCAGAGGACGCACAGCCCGGTCAAGCCGGCAGCAACGGACGAGCAGCGGATGGGAGTGAACCGGCGGGCAGGTCGGCGGCCAAGGCATATATGAATAAGGGGAACGTCGCGGTGACGATGGGCGACTTCGAGGGCGCGGAAGACGCCTTCGCCCAGGCCGTCGCGGCGGACCCCCAGGACGCGCGGGCGCGCTACAATCTCGCGCTGGCCCGGCAGAATCTGGGCGATCTGGAAGGCGCAATCGCATCCTATATGCGCGCGATCCAGCTCGACTCGGCGCTGATGGAAGCCTACCTCAACCTCGGCAACCTCTACGGCGAGATGGGGCTTGAGGAGGAAGCGCTCGAAATTTTCCAGCGCGCGCTGGAGCTTGACAACGGCAACGACGAGTTGTTCATCAACGTCGGCGACTCCTACCGCAACCTCAACTTCTTCGAGGACGCGATTCTGGCGTACCGCCAGGCGCAGATCCTCAACCCCGACAACACGCTTGCCGCGGACAACCTGCGCGACGTGCGCGAACGGCTCAATCAGCAGGCGGAGCGCATCGCCGACCTGGAGCGCCGCGTGGACGAGGAGCCGCGCGACCTGGACCGCTACGCCGATCTCGTGGAGGCGTACCTCGACGCGCATCGCGAGCAGGACGCGCTCAATCTCGTGAATCAGATGACTGCGCTGGAGCCGGAGAACGCTGAGACATACGTAACACAGGCGACGGTCTACGAGGCGATGAACAAGGCCGACGAGGCGGCGACAGCCTGGCAGAAAGTGGTCGAGCTGGAGCCGGATGACCCGGAGGCGTGGGAGCATCTGGGCACGTGGCGGGAGGAGCAGGGCCGCTTCGATGACGCCATCGCGGCGTACCGGCGCGCGGCGGAACTCGTGCCCGACTCGGCGGCGGCGCAGTTCAGTCTCGCGGAGGTGCTGCGCGACGCGGAGCACTACGACGAGGCGATCCAGGAGTATCGGGCGCTGGTCGAGACGTACGGCGGGCTGACCAACGATCAGGACGAGGAGACGCTGCACGAGGCGTACGCCGGGCTTGCCGCATGTTTGAATCTGGCCGCGCGCTATGATGACGCGCTGGCGACGATTGACGAGTTCCTCAAGCGCTTCCCCGACGATCCCGACGCGCTCTACGAGCAGGCCTCCGCGTATGACGCGCTGGGCCGGCGCGACGAGGCCATCGCGTCCTATGAGCGCTCGCTCGAAGGCGATCCGCTGAATCCTGGCACATGCAACGACCTCGCGGACACGTATCTCTCGGCCGGCCGCGTCAACGACGCGATTGAGATGGCCCAGACGGCGATCTCGCTCGATCCTGAGTTCGCGGTGGCGTATGAGACGCTGGCGCAGGCGTTGCAGCAATCGGGACGCGCGGCCGAAGCGGAGGATGCGTTGCAACACGCGGCCACCATACGTCAACTAGGTATAGGGGACGACGAATAGGAGACTTCACCCCCCTGTTCCCTTTCCCATGAGGAGGGGGAGGCGAACGCGGCAGAGTTGGCGGAGCGTGGGAACGGAGGCGCAGGGTGTTTTGTATGGGTTGTGGCGCGGAGACTCCCCCGCGCGCGGCACGGTGTCCGGTCTGCGGTCGTGACACGATGTTGAGCGTGGGAGAGCGCGCCGCCCCTCTGCCCACGCGCGCGTCACCCATCGCCGCCAATAGCGCGCGGCCAGGCGCCGTCGTCGCGACCCCGACGACACCACTCGCCGCGACCTCGACACTTGCCGCGCCACCCGACGCCTCGACGGTCGGCGCGCGCACCAGCGTGGACGCCGCGACCATCCTCCCGAAGGACGCGCTTGGGGTGACACTTCTGGTGGTCTGCGCGGCGATGGCGCTGGACATCCTGGCGCCGTGGTCGGAGTCGTATACGGTGCGCCAGTCGCTGGTGAGTCGCTTCGGCCACCCCGCGTATGTGGTGGTGGGGTTGGCGCTGGTCGCCGCTGTTCCGCTCTATCGGCGCGACTGGCGCCGCACGCCGTTCTGCGCCGCCGCGCCGCTGGTCGTCGGGGCGCTCGCGGTTGGGGTAGGTATCACCTACTACATCTTCCTGGCGCGCGAGAACGCGCAGGTGGTGAGCTTCCAACTCACGTCCTCGGGCGGGTTTACATCGGCGCAATCGGGGGGGGCGCAGTATGCGACCACTTCGCCCGCCACTCCCATCTCGCCCCAGCTTGGCCTCTACCTGTTCATCCTGCTCGGCGCGGTGATGGTCGTGGTCGGCTACCAGTTGTTCCTGGCGGCGGTGCGCTCGCAGTACGTTCTCGTGACACTGCCAGGACCGGTGGCGTATGCGCCGGGTCCCGCGCCGATACTGGGCGCTGCGCCACTCGCGCCGCTGCCCCACGTGGCGGCTGTCCCAGTGGCCGGGTTTCCTTCGCCCGCCTCGGTTCCTCTGGCTCCGGCGTCTGTGCCGCTCCCCGCGCCCGTCTCACTCCCCGTTCCCGCGCTGGCGTTCACACCACCAGCGCCGATGGCGCCCGCCACGCCACCGGTCGCAATGTCGCCTGGCGTCCCACCCACACCCGTTCCCCCGGCTCCGATGGATGGCAATGGCGCGCGGCCGGGCCTGGTCTTGCCGGGCACCGACGCCTGGAACCAGCCGCCCGTCTCGCCGGCGGTCAACCGTCAGACGCGCATGCGTGGCGGCTGGCGCTACTCGTCACGCTAACCGAGCCGGCGCCGCCTTCATCACGGCAGCGCGCTGACCAATCGTCCAGGTAGGAGACTGAGCGTAGGAACGATGGCCACCTGTTCAGCGCGGAGCTACGGTACGTGGCGTGGGCCTCGGCGCCCACGGACATGGCGCGCACAGCGCATCATCTGCGCCGACTCTGCCGCGCATGCTCCGCAATGGAAAGGCGAACCCGCGCGATGCGCCTGATTCCTCCGCGCTCACCGCTACGCCGACCGGCCTATCTCCGCCTCTGGATTGGGCAAACGATCTCGCGTTTTGGCGATCAATTTACCGTCATCGCTCTCCTCTGGTTCGTTCTCCAGTTGACAGGATCAGGCGCGGCCGTTGGCCTCATCATCCTGTGTTTCGAACTCCCCGGCCTCATCTCAGGTCCATTATTTGGGCGTCTGCTCGATCGGCTCCAGCCGCGCGTCCTGATGGGAGCTGACAACCTCCTCCGCGCGCTTGCGATTGCGCTCATCCCGGCGCTCTACGCGCTCGGTGTTCTCCAACTCTGGCAGATTTATGTACTGGCCCTGTGCGCCGGAGCCTTGTCGCCCGTGACGCTGGTCGGTGTGCGAGTCCTGCTGCCGAAGCTTGTGCCCGACGATGAGCTGGACCGGGCCAATGCGCTCTCGACGTTCAATCTTGAATTCGCGTACCTCGCCGGTCCGGTCGCCGCCGGGATATTTGTCGCCGCGGTCGGTGGGCCGTGGGCGTTATTCATAGACGCCGCGAGCTTTGTGGTCATGGGGTTGGTGATGCTCTCGCTCCCCAACGTCGCACGAGCGCCGGCGGCGGAGCGCGGCCACGCCACTGATCGCGCGTCGGGATTCGGAGCGCTCATCGTCCGGCCGGATCTTCGCGCCCTTACCGTACTGGCGGCGATCTTCTTCTTCTCGTACGGCCCCCTTGAAGCCGCGCTGCCGGTCTACAATCGAGTGGTCCTGCATGCGGGCGCGACAGGCTACGGACTGCTCTGGACGGGGTTCGGCGCGGGCGCGGTCGTGGGCGCGTTGGGAACCAGTCTGGTGGCCCGCTTTCGCCGCCCGGGGCTTCTCCTCGCCGGCATCGCCATCCTGTGGGGAGCCCTGCTCGGACCGCTCGTTTTCCTTCGCCAACTGCCGCCGGCGATGCTCTTTCTGGCGCTGGCGGGCTGCGCCTGGGCGCCATATACGGCGATCGAAACGACATTGCTCCAACGGCTGATTCCAGAGCACATGCGCGGGGCCGTGTTTGGAGCGCGGACAACGCTCACAACGGCGGCGGCTCCATTGGGCGCGGCGCTGGGCGGATTGCTGCTCGGCGTCACGAGCGCGCCGATCATCATCGGCCTCTCCGCCCTCGCCTGCGTCGTGACGGGCACGCTTGGCCTCGCATCGCCGGCGCTGCGCGGGCTACGGCATATACAACCAGTCGCGGACCGGGACGATGTCCCGGTGGCGGCGAGGTCTGGCTAGCGGGAGGCGCCGGAGCGGTCTGCCCCGGCGCGCTCCTCTCCTCGCAAGGAGTGGATAGGCGGCGGATACTCAACTGGCGAGCAAGGGCGGCGTGTCGTTGCTGAGTGGCGCGATAGGATGCGCATCGAGGTCGGCGAACTGCTTGGCGACGAGGCGCAGGAGTTCGTTGAGATCGAACGGCTTGCTCAGCGCGAGGCACGCCGGCTCTGGGAGGGTCTCCGCGGAGAGCGGGCAGGCGGTCAGGATGACGACGCGGTGCCGCCAGAGGGCGTGCTGGCGCAGGCGGCGGCACACCTCCCACCCGTCCACGTACGGCATCATCAGGTCCATCAATACGATGTGCGGCTCGGTCGCCTCGGCGAGGATGGTCTCCACCAGCGCGCCGTCGCCGAGCGCGCGCACCGTGTAGCCCTCACACTCGAAGGCGAAGATCAGTAGCTCTCGGATCGCTCGGTCGTCGTCCACGACCAACACGCGTGGCATAGCCCGTGCCCCCTTTGCTCGCCGCCGCGGCCGCCAGCCAGGACCACCCCAGCCAGGCCGGTCGTGACCATTGATTAGAACACTTGTTCTAAAATCATACCACGGAATATCACAACGGGCAAGCGGTAGCTCGCGGTAACGTGTGGCCCATTTCTCCTACACGACGAGGGTTCGCGTTATGTCACGCGAGAAGCGCCGGGTGTGACGCGCGAGACAGTTCCGCGCCGTGACGGGAGTGCCATACGGATGATGCGGCGAGATGCGTCACTGGTCCGCGGCGCTGAGTTGGTCGGTCGGGACGGCTGGTGGAGTAGCGCCATCTGGGAGTGGGTTGGGCGTCGGGATGGGGGCAGAGAACGCAGAGCGCGCGAAGGCGATGGTCATGTCGGAGAGGGGATGCGTCGGCGCGGCGGCCGGCATGCCGTCACCGGCGGCCTCGCAGCGCAGGACAACCTCGCCGATACGTATGACATCGCCGGTTCTCAGGAGGCGCGGCTCCGTGAGCGGTTCGTCGTTGATGTAGGCTCCGTTGCTACTCTGGAGGTCGGCGAGGTAATACCCCGCTTGCTGGCGAACGATTTGCGCGTGCAGCCGTGAGACGGAGGCGTCGGGCAGGCAGATCTGGCGCTCCGCGTCGCGACCAATCGTCGCCAACGGTTGCGCGATGTCCCAACGCCGGCCCTTTGCGCCGCGTTCGCCGACGAGCACGAGCGCGCTCGCCTCGCGTTGGGCCGCCATGCGCCGCGCCCCGGCCATCTTGCGCGTTTCGATGAGATCATCGCCGTCGCCCGCGAGGACGGGAAAAAGCTCGACGCGGTAGCGTTGCGCGCCAAGCTCGATCACGTCGCCGGTGGTGAGGAGTGTCGCCCCGCGCGCCGGCTGGCGATTGACGAACGCGCCGTTCATGCTGCCGCGATCCAATAGCCGCACGCGCCCCGGCTCCCAACGCAGTTCCGCGTGGTGGCGGGAGGTGCGTTCGTCGTCCATCACCACGTCGTTGTCATATTCTCGACCCAGCAGGGTGAGTTGGCGGGTGAGCGTGATGGGCTGGCCGGCGCCTGTCTCCGTGAGCGGAACGAGCTGGCCCCACGCGCGATTCGCGCCGAGCGGCTCGATCTGGCGCGCGGGATCGTCCAGGGAGGATGGCAAATCACTGGCGGAGACGCGCGGACGCGGGGCCAACACGCCGGCAGGCTGCGGCTTGGCGAGCACGGAGTAGCCGACGAGCATGCCCAGCGGAACCACCCAGCCGCAGAGCGCCGTCCACATCAACGCCAGGAGCACTTCGCGCAGCGGCAGCGATGGGCCGTAGAGGTCCAGCCGGTTTTGGTTCCACCAGATCGGCACGAAACTGAGGCAGGCGGCGGCCAGGCAGACGAGCACGGAGTGGGCAAGCTGGCGCGATGTGCCGCGCTTGCGAATCAGCGCGTGCGCGGCGATTGCGCTCGCGGCGAGCAGACCGATAATCAGCCCGCCGTAGCTGCCGAGGCCAAACCATAATGGAAAATCAAGGTTTGCCATGCCGCTTGTCACTACTCCATCGGTTCGACGCCCTGGGCGCGCTCGAACTGTACGTCAATGACGGTGAGCGTGCCTTGTTGCACATCCACCGCATATTCGTCGTCTCCATGCCGATTGGCCTGACTGCCGGTGACGCCGCCGTTCAGGTCAGACGTCTCCCAGTATGCGATGGGCGCGTTGGCGGCGACGCCGAGCGCGACCCCAAGGAAGGCGTGGCCGGGCGCAAGGATCAGGTACGGGCGCATGCCAAGCCGCTCGATGGCCGACGCAAGCAAGACCGTCGTCTCCACGCACATCCCCGTCGGCGCGCTATCGCCGAGCAGATCGCTGGGAAGCTGAATGCGCTGCTCGCCGCTATAGACGATGTTGTCCTGGGCGTAATGCATGTGATACACGTTTTGCAGCGTGTCGAAGAGCGCGTTCACCTGACCACGCACGTCAGCGAGGCTGGCGCGGCCCGCGTCGTACCCGTGCAGAGCAGTGGTCGCGGGGTACGTGGCCGGGCGCTGCTGGAGCCACTCGCTTGCCCGGCCCACGAGCTGAGCGACGGCCGGCGATTGTGGCGTTACCCATCCGGCCAGCAGGGGCGCGTTGGCCCCTCGGGACGGATCCTGCCAGAGCATCCATTGGCGCGACTTCATCAGCAGCGCGGAGGTGGTGTCGCAGATGGTGCCAGCGGTGTTCACTACGCGCAGATGGATCTCCGCGTTCTGGTCGCCGGTGCTGAGCAACGTGTCGAGCACGGTGGCGTCGGCGATGGGCGGCTTGAAGGCGACCGACTGGAAGGCCGCGGCGACCTGCACTTGCAATGTTTGATCGAGGGTGAAGTGGGGTATGCCGACGGTGATGCGCCACGTCTGTGGCGTCGGGCTGTGGAAGCGGATGAAGACGAGCGCCGTCTGGTTGGTATACAGGCCGCTGTAGAGTACGTTCGGCGGGCTCCAGCCGATGCCGGGGCCGCAGGATCCGGCAGGCACGAAGTGGTAGTTCTGGTACGCGAGATGGTAACGTTGGTAGAGATTCGCGCCGACGAGGACGTAGCTGGCGCTGCCGCCGGTGAGAACGATGAAGGCTATGACCAGCCTGAGAAATCGCTTCCGCATCCGCCGCTCTCCGCTTCCCCGTGTCTGAGCAGCCCGAGCGACGCCGATGATGGGCGGGCCGGGTGCGAGTGCGTTTAGCCTAGCACCTGAGAATCGGGAAGCGCAAATATCGCAGTACCGATACGCGCGGAGTAGATGCCGTGCGGGACGGGCAGCGAGTTAGGGGGAACAGGGACGGGTAACACAGAGGACATTGAGTGTACGCAGAGTCACACAGGGACATGGGTAATGAGAGTGGTCAGCGTTCCGCGCCGATTTGCCGGCTGTCTGCGCGGGTTCGGGTGAGGCAACGGCGTCGAGCGGTGTTCGTCCTAGTCCGCGAAAGCGGACTTCGCGGCGGAGCGTAGCGAGGCCCTCCAGTCGCGAATTCATTCGCCGACCTCTTGCCGGTGGTTGAGGAGGCGATGTCACCCATCGGCCACATGCCACTGGCAGAGGGGCTTTGCGGGTCCATTGCCGCTAAGAACAGCGAATACCCCACCGAATGACCGGCGGGGCGTGGACGTGGTTCGCGTGGTGGCGGTTGTGCGTTACCGCTGGGCAGGGTCGCCGGTGACGGGAACGGTTGGGGCGTTGGCGGCGACGGTGGCCGGTTGCGGCTCGCCGTTGTTGTGGTGACCCGGCAGGTGGGAGCCGATGCCGTGCTCCACGCCGCGCGCTTCGTGACCGATGCCGCCGAGCACTCCGCCGACGAGGCCCGCGGCTCCGCGACCGACCGTGCCCGCGTCGCTGACGGTGGCGCGGCCAAAGTGCAGCGCCTCCTCACCACCCTTGCGCGCCAGCGCCTCGATCTCCTCGACCGCCTTCTTTTCAGCCTTCTCGGCTTCCTCGACGATCAGCTCGACCGACTTGATGATGGCGCGCAGGATCTCCTCGATGGCGACCGTGATGGCGGCGGCGTAGCCGAAGGCAATGGCCAGCGCGGCGGCGGCCAGATGCGTTGGCCCGGTGGGGAACGATTTCGTCAGGAAGGCGCCGACCGCCTCAGTGGCGCCGGCGACGACGAGGGCGACGATGAATCCTGTGACGACCACGGCGCGGAGCGCGTGCCGCACGCCGCCCAGGATATGTTTCGCGGTCGTGCCCAGCACCGCGACGAGTCTCTTCTCCATTGCTCCGCTCCTCTCGGCCTCCCCTACTGTGTACGGAAGGCGTTACCCCACTGAGCGAAGCGGGCGTCCACTTCGCCACCAACTGTAGTGTGCCAGATTTGGTGGCGGCTGGCAAGTAGGAAACGTGTGGTCCTGCTCACACTTCCAACTGTGGTGGCGAAGTGGATGGAGAGTGATGGGAGACTAGCAGCGCCAGAGGACGTAGCCGAGGCCCTCGGCGGCGCAGGGCAGGCAGGAGGCTCCGGCGGCGCGCAGGTGGCCGCGCAGGTCTTCGATGCGCGCGTCCAGGGCGGACCCGCTGATGCCGAGCAACCCGCTCAGGCGCTCGCGGCTCACGATCTGCCCGGCGCGGCGCAGGAGCACACTCAACAGTTCACGCTCGGAGGCGGCGAGCTGCACGGTCTTGCCACGCACGTAGGTAACGCCGTTCATCGGGTCCATCGCGAGGCCCATGAAGCGAAGCATGTCGCGCTTCATACGCGCGGTGTCGAGCGTGCGACCAAGGTCCATATAGGTGGTGTTCGTGATCTCGTTCGTATCAGTGGCGTCAAAAGCCGGCGTGTATCCCATGTGGTTCCTCCCCATCGTCGAGCCAATCCTCAACCAAAACGAGCGGTGGGCGGGTCTGTTCAATCACGATCCCGTTCCCTCAGCCCTCAGCAGTGTAGGGGAGACGCCTAAGCCGAATATGAGCCGAACCTGAATTGCACATAAGAAACTGCTGACGTTCGGTTGTCGGAGGCCGCGCGCACTATTGCGCCGCCGGCTCGGCATCGCTCGCGGGCGCGTCGGCGGGCTGCGCGGGAACGGCGGCGGGTTCCTTGGTGGGGATGGTCGGCATGTCCCAGGTGGACACTGGGGCCCCGTCGGGCTGCTGGGCCTCGTACTGCCATTCGATGCGGGGAAGTTGATCGGCGCGGACCGGGCGCGCGTTCACGCGGGGTCGCGGCGCGGTGGAGGAGAAGTCGTCGGTGTCGGCGATGTCCCGGCGCGTTTCGCGTTCCGGGTCGCGCGGGTCGAAGGCGGCTGTGGCGACGGCGCCGGCGACGAAGGGAGCGGGTTCGATGGGCGCCGCTTGGGCGCGCGGCTTGGGGTCGAAGAAGCGCAGGATGGCGCCGCGTTCGTGCTCGGCGCCGGCGGCGAGTGAACGGACACCCGCTTCGGCGTCGCCCTCGATCACGTGGACGATGTCGAGCATTCCTCTAAGCAGTTCATCTATCAGCACGGTGGCGGCGGCGCTATACCCGACTACGGCCCCAAAGAACGCCGCCGCGATCACCCCGAACATGCCGGGGAACACGTGGTGCGCTTCAATCGCGCCGAAGACGAGAGCGGCCACGGTGGCGACGCCGCCGGCCACGAGCATCGCGCGTATCATGCGCCGCCAGCAGAGCAGCAGCACACCAAGCGCATGCCGTGCGAGCTTGCCCGCTCGCAGGATCACCTCGTATCCCACTGCCCACCCCCTCCACACGCTGAGCCGTCCAACCCTCACACTATCTCCGCTATTCTACCATGCGCCGCCATGCCGGCAAAGGCGCCCCTCATGTGATGTTGGTCACAGTGACGGACTTAGCGGCTCTAACTCCATTTCGTGCGTTCTGGCGCCGGATCCGCGGAACCTAACCCGCAGCCCCCTTCCCCACGGAGGAAGGGGGAGCCAGAAAAGCGAGCGCCGGCGCGCGGTACGCGGGAAATGGAGCCAGAGAGCGAGTGCCGTGGCGTGGCGCAGAGCTAGTGCGACTCGTCGGGAATGTGGGCGTACATCCCCCGCAGCGACTCCGGCAGCAGCGCGGCGACCCGCCCAAGCGCCTCATCGGCGGACCAGCGATCCAGCGCGGCGCGGGCGAGTCCGGCGGGCGGGGTTGGAGTCCACGCCGGACCGAAACGCGCGTGAAGAGCGCCGTCCGCGTTCTCCCAGACGGCGGCTGGCAGCAGGGGAACGCCGGTTGCGGCGAGAGCGAGCAGCGAACGCCCTGTTCCCGGCGTCGGCGCGCCGAGGCCGCGTGTGCTGCCGCTCATGCCCTCTGGGAAGACGCAGAGGCAGACGGGACGACCGTCCGCGCGCTTGAGTTTACGCAGGCACGCGCGCAAGGCATGACGGCGCGACTGATCGGCGTCGGCGTCGCGGGCTTCAGGCGGCGTCACCAATACGAAGTCCCAGACACGCGCCACGCGCGCGAAGGCCCAGGGGGAGAAGCGCACCGTCGCGCCATCCAATACGGCGCGGTCCGTCGTGATCCAGTGGCAGACGAGGTCCGATTGCGCCCGCCAGAGCGCGTGACAGAGCAGGGCGCCCTCCCA
>DATEGV010000051.1:0-7027 GCA_035279925.1 Ktedonobacterales bacterium
CCGACCAGCGCGATCCTGCCGACCAGCGCCGGCCATTCGAGCGCCATCGTGAGCGCGATCGCGCTGCCCAGCGAATGCCCTACCAGGCACACATCCGCGAGATTGCGCCGTGTCAACTCGTGACGCACGAAATCCGCGTAATCCGCGACGGACATCGCGCTTGGCCCCGGCCGGTCCACAAGCGCGCCGTGGCCGGGCAGGTCCAGCGCCAGACAGGAGAACGCTGGCAGGCGCTCGATGATGGGCGCCCAGCAGGCGGCGCTGTCACCGCTGCCATGGACGAAGACGAGCGTCGGCGGTGCGGAGAGGTCGCGCTGGGAGTCATCGGCTCCGTGCTCCGTGTGCATCGCGCTATCCTTCTATCAAGGGACGAACAAGAAATCACTCTCACATCCACCAGACGCGCCAGCCGGTTGAAAGTTCGCCGCGCTCCCCCGTTCGGCTGCTCACCGGCCACATGGTACAGTGTAGCGGACGACTCCGCGCGGTGGGCGCCACCCTACGCGGGCGCGGTGCGTATACGCCACGGGAGGCACGCGCGTGGAGAGCGAGAACGAACGCGGCGACCGCGCCGACACGAAGGCGCGCAAACGGTTGGGCGACGGCGGCGAGCGGCTGGCCGCTTCGTGGCTGGTGGCGCGCGGCTACCGAGAGGTGGCGCGCAATTGGCGCTGCGCCTACGGTGAGATAGATGTGATCGTGGAGCGCGATGGTGAGCTCGTCTTCGTCGAGGTGAAGACGCGGCGCGGCTCCCAGATGGGCGCCCCGGAGGAGGCCATCACGCCCACCAAGCGGCGCCGCGTCGTCAACGCCGCGCAGATGTATCTCATCGAGCACGGCGCGGAGGAGCGCCCCTATCGGATAGATGTCGTCGCCGTGGCGCTCAGCCCCCAGGGCAAGCTCATCGCGATCCGGCACTATCCCGCGAGCGTCGGCCCGGACGAGTGATCGCGGAGGAGACACGATATATGCAGGACTTTCTCGAAAACGCCAAACGCAAAGCCAGCGCCGCGATGGACCGCGCCGCCTGGGAGGCCGATAAGCTGCGTCGCGGCTCCGCGCGGCAGAAGGAAGTGGACCTGGCGCAGCGCGAGCGTGTGACGCTGCTCGAGCAGATGGCGCAGATGGTGCTTGAGATGGACAAGCAGGGAACGCTCACTGATCAACGGCTGCGCGCCCTGGCCGACCGCATGCGCTCGCTGGACGGCGAAATCGCGCGCGGGCAGGCGGACGTCCAGACGATCAAGAACGAGCCGTATGGGCAACAGGCGAACGGCGCGAGCGCCTCCACCTCCGCGCCTCGGCAGGTCGCTTCGATCACTGAACTATGCTCCACCTGCGGGCAGCCCATCCGCGCCGGGGCGGTCTACTGTCCCGGCTGCGGCGCGCGACAACGCTAGCATGCTGTGGATGCGGGCCCGTTGTATAATCAACGCGGACATTGACCGCCGATTCGCTACACAGTGACGACGCTTCCAGAGAAAGCCACCCTATGAGCGCAGAGCCGCTGCCGCGTAGAACCCACGCGCCTGCCTTTGGGCGCCCCGTGACGCTTCGCAGCGCCAGTGTCGCCGAGACGCGCTGGCTGGGCGAGCGCCTGGGACACCACGTCCGTGGCGGAGACGTTGTACTGCTGTATGGCGACCTGGGCGCCGGCAAAACGGCCTTCACGCAGGGCATCGGTCGCGGTCTGGGCGTCGCGCGGACGATCAACAGCCCGACATTCACGCTCTTGAAGGAGTACGCTGGCAGACTGCCGCTTTTCCATTTCGATCTGTACCGTATCGAGGACGCGGACGAACTGGACACGCTGGGATTCGAGCAGTACTTCGAGGGCGAGAGCGTCTGTGTCGTCGAGTGGGCGGATCGCGCGGAGGGTCCGATCGTCAGCGCGGCTCCCTGGCCGGCGGATACCCTGCGGGTCACATTCGGGCGTGCCGGCGCGTCTGAGCGCGAGATCGTGTGCGCGGCGGGCGGCCCACGCAGTGGCGCGCTGCTGGTCGAGTACGCGGGCGCGGTCAAGCGGGACACGGTGGAGTAGGTCATGCTGCTCGCGATAGATACCTCTACTAGTGACGCCAGCGTTGCCTTCGTCGCCGGGTCACGGCTGCTTGCCGAGGTGACATGGGAGGTTGGCCAGCGCCACAGCGTCGAGCTGCTGGACCGGCTGCGATGGCTGCTGGAGTCGCGCTCAGCCGGCTTCGGCGACCTGACGGGTATCGCTGTGGCCACCGGTCCCGGCTCCTTCAACGGGGTGCGGGTCGCCCTGACCGTCGCTAAATCGCTGGCGTACACGCTGGATGTTCCGCTCTACGGGCATCCGACGTTGGATGTGATGGCGTGGGGATACGCCCAGACCCAGGGGTCCCTCTGGGCGCTGTTGGAGGCGGGACGCGGCCAGGTCTATGCGGCGAGCTACAGCGCGCCCGTGCGCGACGCCGCTGGCTGGGCGCCCGTGGATGGCTACCACATCCTCACCCCGGAGGAGCTGGCCGCGCGTGTGACAGGACCGGCGCTGCTCTGCGCGGACGTGCGCGAGGAGACGCGCGCGGCAATTGTCCAGGCGCTTAGCGAGCGGGCGCGCTTCACGTCGGCGCTCAACGCGCGGCGGGCCAGTTGGCTGGCGGAGCTGGCGTTGCCGCGTGTGTCGTCGGGCGCCGGCGATGACCCACGCGCGCTGGAGCCGCTGTATCTGCGCCGACCGGCCATTACCAAAAGCGCTAAGATCGCCTTACCATATAGCGAGACACATCGCGCCGAGGGCCCGCTCATGGAACCCGGCGGAGAGGGGGAGCCGCGTGCGCTACGTCGTTGATCCCATGACGCTCGGCGATATACCGCGCGTGATCGAAATTGAGAAGCTGGCCTATCCTTCTCCCTGGCCGCCCAGCGCCTACCGTAAGGAGATCCAGGACAATCGCTACGCGCGCTATATCGTCGTGCGCGACACCGAACGGCAGTCGGGCGACGCCGCCGCACGGCAGCCAGCGCGTCGTTCGTTCCCGCTCTCGCTGTTGCCGTCTCGTCCCGCGCCATCCGGCCCCCCGGACACCGCCTCGATCATCGCCTTCGCTGGACTCTGGCTGACACCCGATGAGGCGCATGTCACCACGATCGCCGTTCACCCGCAATACCGTAGCCGGGGCGTCGGCGAGCTGATGTTGAGCACGCTGATTCGCGTCGCCGGCGACATGGGCGCGCGGATGGTGACGCTCGAAGTGCGCGTCTCCAATTATGTGGCGCAGAGCCTCTACCGCAAATACGGCTTCCACGACGCGGGCGTGCGCCGCCGCTACTACAGCGACAACCATGAGGACGCGCTCATCATGTGGACCGATGAGATCAACTCGGCGGCGTACCGGCTGCGCTATGGGGAGCTGACGCGGGCGCTGGAGACGCGGCTGAGCGCGCGGGAGGCTGGCGGTGTCGAGCAGCGTAACGTCGCTAGCGGGGACGGGTGAGGACGGGTCACGCAGAGTCACACAAGAGAGCACAAGGTTACATAACTTCACGCTGAGCATATATACAGACACTTAGAGGATATTGATGCGGATTCTGGGCATCGAAAGCTCGTGCGATGAGACGGGCGCGGCCATCGTCGAGGATGGACGGATCATCCGGGCAAACGTTGTGGCCTCGCAGGCGAGCGTCCACGAACGCTACGGCGGCGTGGTGCCGGAGGTGGCGTCGCGCCGGCAACTCAGCGCGATCATCCCCGTGCTGGAGTCCGCGCTCGATCAGGCTGGCCTCGGCTGGAACGACCTCGACGCTGTGGCCGCAACGTATGGACCGGGTCTCGCCGGCTCGTTGCTGGTGGGCCTGACGGCGGGCAAGACGATTGCGATGGCGCGCGGGCTGCCTTTCCTGGGGGTCAACCATCTCGAAGCGCACATCTACGCGAACTGGCTGCGGGAGGAGCGGACCTCACCCCCCAGCCCCCTCAACCGCGTCGGCAGTGAATTCGCTGGACCTCACCCCCCAGCCCCCTCTCCCGCGAGGAGAAGGGGAGGCAGTAGGGTCCTCATCCCCCAGCCCCTTCCCCTTCCGAGGGGAAGGGGAGCCAGAAGTCGCCGCGGGTGCGGAGGAGTGGCCGGGCGATCCGAGCTTCCCACTGCTGGCGCTGGTCATCTCCGGGGCGCACAGCGAACTGGTCCACATCCCACACCATGGGCGCTATGTGCTGCTGGGGCAGACGCGCGACGACGCGGCCGGTGAGGCGTTCGATAAAGTTGCTCGCGTGTTGGGGCTAGGCTATCCCGGAGGTCCCGCCATCGAGCGGGCGGCGGCCAGCCGGCCCATCGGCGCGAAGAATCCGTATCGTCTGCCACGCGCCTGGCTCAATGGGACGCGCGACTTCAGCTTCAGCGGCCTGAAGACGGCGGTGGTCCAGCTTGTAGAGGGGTACGTCGCCGGCGAGAACGAGTCCGGCGCGAGCAAGTACGCGCGGGAGGGGGTCGCGGCGGCGGATGGCGGCGGCGCGCTCAACGTGCCGGACGTGGCGGCGGCGTTCCAGGAGTCGGTGGTGGACGTGCTGGCGACGAAGACGGTGCGCGCGGCCCGCGATCTCGGCGTCCGCCAGGTGTTGCTGGCCGGAGGTGTGGCGGCCAACAAGCCGCTACGCGAGCGCCTGCGCGCGGACCTCGCCTCGCTCGACATACGCCTGAGCTATCCGCCGATCGCGTTCTGCACGGACAACGCGGCGATGATCGCCTCCGCCGCGTACTTCCACCGGCGCCACGGCGAGCGCTCACCCCTCGATCTGGACGTGCGGCCCGGGTTGCAGCTGCCTTTCGCTACGAACGGAACCTAACCCTCGGTCTACGGCCATACTTTCCCGACACGGGAAGGAAGAACCGAACTGGGCGACGCCGTTCTCATGATTGACATTGTAAATCACGCGAGTATAGTATTGACATGCCATATATCGACATCGCTGAACTCGAATGGGATCATGTCAACGAAGCGCACATGCTCGCCGCGCATGGCGTGACCCGGACTGATGTCGAAGAGGTGTGCTACGGTGATCCAGCGAATATCCTGGTAGAAGACACTCACACTGGGCGCTATCGTGTGATGGGGCCTCGACATGACGGCAAAATCCTGGTCGTGATCCTGAATCCGAAGGGCAGCGGTCGCTTCTACCCAGTTACCGCGAAACCAACAAAGCGGCAGGAACTGCGTCGTTACAACGATTGGAAGGCAGGCAAGCAACCGTGAGCGAACAACCAGACTACAAAGGTCCAGCGTACCCGACAAAGGCACACGGCCCGATTCCGGCCTTCAACAGCTATGACGAGGAAGCAGCCTGGTGGGACGAGACGGACACCGGAGGACCGGAGGTCGCGGGCATCTTCACTCCCGTTGAGGTGCGCTCGACACGCAACTTCACGAAGCAACTAATGTTTCGCGTTGATGCGGAGATGGACAGCGAGCTCGAGGCGCTGGCGCAAGCGCGTGGCATGAAAAAGGCGACGCTCGTGCGTAAGGTCATCAAGGACTGGCTGCGCGAGCAGGAGCACCGCGCCTCTTGAATGCCCATACGCCGCATGCTACACTGCCGGCCCCCCCGCCAGCCGCGCCACCGCCTCGTCCAGGCGCGCGTCCGGCACAGTCAACGCGATGCGCACGTAGCCCTCGCCACGCGGACCGAAGTTCGTGCCCGGCGTGACGGCGACTCCTGTGCGGTCCAACAGATCGAAGGCGAACTCCGTCGAGGTCATGCCGTCGGGGATGCGCGGCCAGACGTAGAGGCCGGCCTCCGGCGCGCGGACGGACATGCCCAGCGTGCGGCAGGCGGCGACCACCACATCGCGGCGACGCTGGTAGATCGCGTTGCGCGCCTCGATCCACGAGCGCGGCAGCGCCAGCGCCCGTGTCGCCGCGTGCTGCACCGGCCGGAATATGCCAGTGTCAATGTTGCTCTTGAGCCGCGTCATCCCCTCGACCACCGTCTCGTTGCCCACGAGGAAGCCGATGCGAAATCCGGCCATGTTGTACGCCTTCGACATCGAGTGGAGCTCGACGGCGACCTCCTTCGCGCGCGGCGTCTGGAGGATGCTCGGCGGCTTCGCGCCGTCGTAGCTCACCTCGGCGTAGGCCATGTCGTGGACGAGCAACACGTCATGGTCCAGAGCGAACCGCACGGCGCGCTCGAAGAACTCAGGCGTGGCGCAGGCTCCCGTCGGGTTGTTCGGATAATTCAGCCAGAGCGTCTTCGCCCGGTCGGCGAACTCGTCAGGGATCGCGTCGAGGTCGGGGAGCCAGCCGTTCGCCTCACTCAGCGGCACGTCGTAATTTTCGCCGCCGGCAAGCGCGACCGCCGTCGGGTAGACGGGGTATTGCGGGTCCGGCATCAGCGCGATGTCGCCCTCGTCCATCACCGCAAGCGGCAGGTGCGCCAACCCCTCCTTCGAGCCGATCAGCGGCAACACCTCACGCGCCGGGTCCAGCGTCACCCCGAAACGGCCCGCAAACCAGGCGGCGATGGCCTCGCGGAACGCCGGCACGCCCGCGTACTCCGGGTAGCGTTGATTCTCCTGCTGGCGCGCGGATTCTGTCAGCACGTCCAGCACCTCCGGCGGCGTCGGCAGATCTGGGTCGCCGATGGAAAGCGCGATCACATCCACGCCGCGAGCGCGCAGCGCGGCGATCTTGCGGGCGTATTCCGCGAAATGGTAGGGAGGCAGGTTCTGGAGGCGTTGCGACAACTGCATGGCGGCTCTCCTGGATGGGCGCGGCGGCGCTGGCCACGTTTCCCCTCCCCTTGTGGGAGAGGGGTCAGAGGGTGAGGTCTACATCTCTGAGTATACCAATCGCGACAATGATGACGGGACGGCGCTCGCGTCTGGCTCCCCCTTCCCGTGTCGCGGGAAGGGGGCTGGGGGGTTAGGGCGTGTTGGCAAAGTCTCCCTCAGAGCCAGAGCAGGATGGCTGCGAGGGTGACGAACGCGGTGAAGGTCGCGACGAGCTTGTCGTAGCGCGTGGCGACCCGACGGAACTGTTTGAGGCGGTTGATCCCCCGCTCGAC
>DATEGV010000052.1:0-4273 GCA_035279925.1 Ktedonobacterales bacterium
CGTGAGGATTGGCGGCAAGCTCACCGCCTTTGCGACTCTCGTAATTGGTGTAGAACGCGAAGCCGCGCTCGTCAACGCCCTTGAGCAGCACCATCCGCGCGGAGGGTAGGCCATCCGGTGTCGCCGTCGCCAGCGTCATCGCGTTTGGCTCCAGGATGCCGGCGTCGCTGGCCTGGGCGAACCACACCTCGAACTGACGAAACGGGTCTGGGTCGGCGTCGGCCTCGTTGAAACCGGCGAACATGTACTCTCGGCGCAGATCGGCGAGTGACATCGGGCGGCTCCTATGGCTTAATCGAGCCGAAGACGCTGGACCAATCCGTCAGCACGTGGATATCGTTGAGCGGCCAGTAGACCAACTCTGCGCGCCCGATGATGTCGTTGCGCGGCACGGGTCCCCACGCGCGTGAATCCGAGCTGTCGCCGCGATTGTCGCCCAGGACGAAGTATTGGTTGGCGGTGAGTGTCACGGTTGACGCGCCGTAGGGGTTGCCCAGATCGTTGACGTACGGCTCGTTGATCGCGACGCCGTTGACGCTCACCTGCCCATTGGTGGCCACCTGCACGATATCGCCGGGAACGCCCACGATGCGCTTCACGAAGTCCTCACTGGTGTCTTTGGGATATTCGAAGACGATCACATCACCGCGATGCGGGCTGCCGAAGAAGTAGGTGAGTTTGTCCACCAGAATGTATTGATGGTTTTGCAGGGTGGGCATCATGCTCGGACCTTCGACGCGGTAATTCTGCACCACCGCGCGCACCACCACGAAGAGCAGCAGCGTGATGACCGCCACTTCGAGGACTTCGCGCAGCAGCCGCACGCCGCGTTGCTCCCCCTGCTCGTCCTCATAGGCGTAGTCTTCGTCGCTTCGTCCGATTATGGTTTCGCCCGCCATCCGCGCCTCCTGAGCCGCATTCTATCCGCCCTGCCCCCACACACCCCAAATGTACTACGCCACTACTGTACAGTACGTTTGAGGAGCGCAAAACGACGCACGCCCGTAGTTTAGCGACGATTGGTGTGAGTATGGCATCTCGCGTGCCATTCTCACGAGTGGCGCAGACACCCCGGAGGCCCATTCGCGGCGCGCTGCCCACGCCCTCATTCTACGTGCCGCGCCAACGCCGCGCAATGCGTTGCGCGTGAAGGCTCACCTTTGGGGGACGCGGTCGAGAGAGATAGGCTCACGGGTGCTACAATGGGGGCGCGACGAGACCGGCCACCAAGGGGAGACGCCGAGATGACCACCGCGCCCGAGAGCGCACCGCTGCTCTCCCTCATCCTGCCCGCGTACAACGAGGAGGGCCGGCTGCCGCGCAGCCTGCGAGCGATTCGCCGCTACCTCGCCGAGCAGCCGTACCAGGCTGAGGTGATCGTGGTGGATGACGGCAGCGCCGATGGCACGGCCGCGCTTGTCGAACGGCGGGCGCTGCGCTGGCCGGAGCTTCGTCTCGTGCGCACGCCGCATCGCGGCAAGGGATCGGCGGTGCGCGCCGGTCTGCTCGCCTCGCGCGGGGCTTCCTGTTTCCTCTGCGACGCCGACCTCTCGATGCCCATCGGCGAGCTGGCAAAATTCGTCCCGCCGCAACACCCCGACGGCGCCGTGGTCATCGCCTCGCGCGAGGCGGCCGGCGCGCATCGCTACCATGAGCCGCCCCACCGGCATGTGATGGGCCGTGTCTTCAACACACTGGTCCGCGCCCTGGCGCTGCCGGGCGTCCAGGACTCGCAGTGCGGCTTCAAGTGCCTTCCCGGCGATCTCGCGCGCCAATTGGCGGAGGCGATGACGATTGACGGTTTCGGCTTCGATGTCGAGCTCCTCTATGTCGCCCGCCTCTGGGGGCGCCAAATCGTGGAGACGCCGATCGCCTGGCACTATTCACCTAGCGCCAATATCCACCCCCTGCGCGACTCCTGGCGCATGACATGTGAGGTGATGCGCGTGCGCCGCAATGCGCGCCTCGGACTGTATGCGCGGCCGGCGCTTGTGCCGAGCGAGGTGGCCGCGGTTCCCTGGGCGCAGTGAGGCGTGGGCCACGAGGCACGAGGGACGGGTAGCGCAGAGTCACACAGAGTCACACAGAGTCACACAGAGTCACACAGAGTCACACAGAGTCACACAGAGTCACACAGAGGATACGCGGAGGCACACGGAGGGTACGCGGAGCATTGATTTGGCGCAATCGGCACGGATGCGGACCTCACCCCGGCGCTGACGCGCCACCCCTCTCCCGCGAGGAGAGGGGAACGTAGCCCGACGGTCGCGGCGCTGGCTCCCCTTCTCTCCTCGTGGGGAAGGGGCGGGGGATGAGGCAACCTGGCTCCCCCTCTCCTCGTGGGAGAGGGGGCTGGGGGGTGAGGTCTCTTCCGGGCTGGGGGTGAGGTCCGCTACTCGTCCTTCGGCAGATAGCGTTCGAGCACCGTCCGCAGGGTGTCCATGCTGACCGGCTTGGCCACGTAGTCGTCCATGCCGGCCTCCAGGCAACGCTCGCGGTCGCCGTCCAGGGCATGCGCGGTGACGGCGACGATGGGGATGCGCCGGCCAGTGCCCGCCTCCGCCTGACGGATCGCGCGCGTCGCGGTGTACCCATCCATACCCGGCATCTGGCAATCCATCAGCACCACACCATACGTGGTATGCGCCAACCGCTCGACCGCCTCGCGCCCGTTGTTGACTTTGTGCATCGCATAGCCCAGACGCTGCAACTGATGGCCGGCCAGCTTCTGGTTGACGACGTTGTCCTCGACAAGCAACACCATCGTCTCCGTCCGCTCCAGCGGCTCCTGCCGTTCGAGCAGCGCCGTCTGGAAGCGCGACGCCCGCTCCTCCGCCTCACGCAGCGCCGCCAGCAGGGCCTCCCGCAGTGACGTCTGCTTGACCGGCTTCATCAAGGAAGCCGCGAACCCTGATGGGAGCGCGCCCTTCGCCTCCACCGTTTCGCCGACCGGCGGCAGCAGAATGAAGCCGGAGCGGTCCAATCGCGCGTCGGCCTGTGTCTGGCCCAGCAGCGTCACGGCGTCCATATCGGGCAGCGCGCTATCCAGCATCACAACATCGAACGGAGTGGCCAGCGCGACGCCCCGGCGCACCGCCGCCAGCGCCTCGATACCCGTGCGCGCCGCCTCCACACGGATGCCCCAATGGCTCATGTAGCTTTCCATGATCTCGAAGTTGGTGCGGTTGCCATCCACCACGAGCACACGCTTCCCGCGCAGGGCGTCATCGCCGGCGTTCACTGGCGCGGCGTCCTCGGCAACGCGCTCCAGGGGAATCGCGAACCAGAAGGTTGAGCCTTCGCCCTCGACGCTCTCCACCCCGATGGTCCCGCCCATAAGCTGCGCGAGGCGCTGCGCGATGGAGAGGCCCAGACCCGTGCCGCCATACTGCCCCGTGATCGTGTCGTCGGCCTGGATGAACGGCTCGAAGATGCGTTCGCGCGCGTCCTCCGCGATGCCGGCTCCGGTGTCGCTGACCGCGATGGAGAGCGTGGCGTGCGTCGAGCTGGTGGTTTCGAGCGCCGCGCGGACCACAACCTCGCCAGCGGCGGTAAACTTGACCGCGTTGCCAGTCAGGTTGACGAGAATCTGGCGCAGCCGTGTGGGGTCGCCGCGCAGAGTCATCGGAATCTCCGGCGCGACATACGTGAAGAGCATCAGTTGTTTTTCGCGGACGGAGGGGGTGAACATCTCGCCGACCTGTTCGACGAGCTGGCGCGGCTGGAAGTCGCGCGTTTCGAGGCTGAGCTTGCCCGCTTCGATCTTCGAGAAGTCGAGTACCTGGTTCACGATGTCGAGCAGGCCCGTTCCCGACGTGCGAATCAGGCTGGCGTACTCGCGCTGCTCCTCGTCGAGCGTCGTGTCCAACAGGATTTCGCTCATGCCGATCACGCTGTTCAATGGCGTGCGAATCTCATGGCTCATGCTCGCCAGGAAGTCGGATTTACCGCGTGAGGCCGCGCGCGCGGCGTCCCGGTCGGCGAGGGCGGCGTCCCGTTCGCCGCGGAGTGTCTCGCGTTCCTCATCCCAGAACGCCCGTGCCAGCAGAGCCTCGTCGCGGGCTGCCTGGGTTTCGTCGAGTTGCGCCGTCACCGTGTCGCGCTGCGTGATCGCCGCCTCCCATTCGGTGCGCACGACATCTCGTTCGAGGGCAAGCAGATCGCGCTCGGAGACGATGGCGACCCGCTCCTGCGCCAGCCGGTCGCGTTCCCGCGCCAGCGCGTCGCGCTCGGTGAGCGTGGCGTCCAGCCGAACGCGCAGGGCGTCCCGGTC
>DATEGV010000053.1:0-6186 GCA_035279925.1 Ktedonobacterales bacterium
ATCTACGCCGACGCGCAGGGCCACAAGCTCTCCTTCAAAGTCACCGTCCCGGGCGACTACTCGGACTACGTCGCGGACCTGCAGATCGCGCAGCAGAGCCTCAAGAGCGCCGGCATTGACATGCAGTTGAACAAGGTGTCCGATGACGCCTTCCGGTCGGATCGCGCCTCGCACAACTTCGATCTGACGCTGACCGGCGGCTTCTTCGGCTCGACACCCTACTACTACCTGGAGCCGCTGCTCAACAGCGCGCATATCTCCGGCGCCAACGCGACCAACTGGTCCGGCTGGAACGACGCGCAGACCGACCAACTGCTCGCGCAGTACGCCGCGACCTCCGACCCCACGCAGCAGGTGCAGGCGATCCAGGGTCTGACCAACATCATGGCGACCAAGCTGCCCGTCATTCCGGTGCTTGACGCTGTGCAGTTCTTCGAATACAGCACGAAGCACTGGACCGGCTGGCCCACGCCGCAGAACCCCTACGCGGTCGGCTCCGCCTATTCACTCGCCGCCGGCGACAACGAGCAGGTCATTCTGCACCTGCAACCGGCGTAGAGGCGCGGACCCCACCCAACCGGACCTCCTCTCCCACACGGAGAGGGGGAGCCGGAACGGGCGACGCATGGTATTATGGCGCTAGCGCCGCGCCGACGCTTCTCTGATTCGACAACCACACGCTGTACCGAATGTGGGCGCGTATCCGCGAGGGGAACCACCGATGCGCCGTTTGATTCGCCGGCTCAGCATCTACTTCCTGGCCATCTGGGCAGCCGTGACGATCAACTTCTTTCTACCGCGCCTGGCGCCAGGCAACCCCGCCGAAGTGGCCTTCGCGCGGCTACAACAGGTCGGCTCGGTCAGTCCAGCGACGCTCACCGCGCTGGAGAACGAGTTCGGCGTGAATACCCATGATTCCCTGTGGATTCAATACCTCAAGTATCTCAACAACCTCATCCACGGCAACCTGGGCGTCTCGACGACGTACTATCCCACCAGCGTCGGCGCCGTCATCAAGCAAGACCTTCCCTGGACGCTGGCGCTGCTCTCGGTGAGCGTCCTGCTGAGCTTTGCGCTGGGCACGTTCCTGGGCGTCGTCGTGGCCTGGAAACGCGGTTCGGCCCTCGACACGCTGCTCTCGTCCACGATGATCTTCTTCTATTCGGTGCTCTTTCCCTGGCTGGCCCTGATGGCCGTCTACTTCATCGGCTTCAAGGCCGGCTGGTTTCCCTTCGGGTTCGGCTATGACTCCCAGACTACCTCACCGGGACTGAGCTTCGCCTTCCTGGGTAGCGCGCTCGATCACGCCGTCCTGCCCGCGCTCACCATCATCGTCTCGACGATTGCCGGTTGGATGCTGACTATGCGCAACTCGATGATTACGACGCTCTCCGAAGATTACGTGCTGATGGCGCAGGCGAAGGGCCTGGGTCCGGCGCGGGTGATGTTCGGCTACGCCGCGCGCAACGCCGTTCTCCCCAGCGTGACGGGCTTCGCCATCGCCATCGGCTCCGTGGTCGGTGGCCAATTGCTCGTCGAGATCGTGTTCTCCTACCCCGGCATCGGCAACGCGCTCTACCTGGGCATCCAGAACCAGGACTACGCCCTCGCGGACGGCATCCTCCTGTTGGTGATCGTGGCGACCGTCGTGATGAACCTGATCGTTGATCTACTCTATACCGTGCTCGACCCGCGCACGCGGCAGGAAAGGAGCGCGTAGTCGTGAAGCCGACTCCCGCCTCGCCAGCGTCGCTCGACGAGAGCCAGCGTTCCGCGCCCGCCCTCGCCGGCGGCCTGTCCTCTGATGGGCAGCCGAGCCAGGCTAGCGCGGTCCTATCGCGGCTGGGGCGGCTCGCGCGCGGCCTCTGGCGCCTCGCCACGATCAACCGCAAAGTGATGATCGGCAGCGGCATCATCGCCTTCTTCGTGCTCGTCGCGCTCCTGGGGCCGCTCGTCATCCACCAGAATCCGAACAAATTCACCACGAATCTGATGGCGTCTCCCACGGCGGCGCACCTGTTGGGCACGAATCAAGGCGGGCAGGATGTCTTCAGCCAGCTTGTGCTCGGCACGCGCTCGTCGCTCAGTTGGGCGTTCCTGACGGGCCTGCTCGTCGTCTGCATCTCCGTCAGCGTCGGCCTGATCGGCGGCTACTTCGGCGGCGCAGTTGACGACGCTTTCTCGCTCATAACGAATGTGTTCCTGGTGATCCCGTCGCTGCCGCTGGCCATTGTCGCCGTCCAATACTTCAACCGCGCGACGATCACCATCGCGCTGATCGTGGCCCTCACCAACTGGCCGTGGGGCGCGCGCGTGCTGCGGGCGCAGACGCTCTCGATGCGCAGCCGCGAGTTCGTGACGGCGGCGCGGGCTGGCGGCGAACGTAGTCTGCGCATCATCTTCTTCGAGATTTTCCCCAACGAGCTTACAATAGTTGCCGCCAGCTTCATCACCACGACCATCCAGGTTTTGCTGGCCGTCGCGGGGCTCGAGTTTCTTGGCTTCGGCGATAGCACGACGATTAGCTGGGGTACGATGCTCTACGGCGCCTATAACGGCGGCGCGTTGCTGATCGGCGCGTGGTGGTGGTTCGTGCCGCCGGGCCTCTGCATCGCCCTGCTGGGATCGGGCCTGGCGCTGCTCAACTTCGGCATAGACGAGATCGCCGACCCACGCCTGCGCGCGTTCCGACCCGCCCGGCGGCGCTGGCGGTTCGGCGCCAAGAAAGCGGTACAGTCATGAGCGCGGTCGAAGCGGGCGAGCGGCTGCTCGACATCCAACATCTGAGCGTGGACTATGGGTCGGGCGATGGAGCGGTACATGCCGTCGCCGACGTCAGCCTGGCGCTGCGCCGTGGCGAGGTGCTGGGCCTCGCGGGCGAGAGTGGCAGCGGCAAATCCACCCTCGCCTACGCGGTCGCCCGGCTCCTGCGTCCACCCGCGACCATCACCGGCGGGTCGGTGATCTACCATCCACGCGCGGACGCGGCGACGAAGGAGCCGGTGGACATCCCGCGGCTCAGCAACGCGGCGCTGCGCCGGTTTCGCTGGAATCAGCTCGCGATGGTCTTTCAGGGGGCGATGAACTCGCTGAATCCGGTGCTGACTGTCGGCGCGCAGATGGCGGATGTGCTGAAGACGCATCGCCCGGAGATGAGCAAGGCGGAGCGTGGGGAGCGGGCGGCGGAGCTTCTGCGGCTGGTCAGCATCTCCGGCGACCATCTACGCAGCTACCCCTTTGAACTGAGCGGCGGCATGCGCCAGCGTGTCGGCATCGCGCTCGCGCTCGCGCTCTCTCCCGACATCATTATCATGGACGAGCCGACGACCGCGCTGGACGTGGTGGTGCAGCGGGAGATATTGGAGCAGATTCTCAGCCTGCGCGAACGGCTCAACCTCTCCGTCATCTTCATTACGCACGATCTCTCCCTGCTGCTCGAGCTCGCCGACACCATCGCCGTCATGTACGCCGGCAAGCTGGTGGAACTGGCCGCGCGGCGCGACCTCTACCGGCAGCCACGTCATCCTTACAGCTTCGGACTCATCAACTCGTTCCCCACGCTGCGCGGCGCGAGGCGCGCGGTGACGGGCATCCCCGGCTCCCCGCCCGACCTGCGCAGCGTCCCATCTGGGTGCGCGTTTCACCCGCGCTGCCCATTCGCCTTTGACCGCTGCGTGAGTGAGACACCGCCGTTACAGCCATACAGCGCCGGACAGTCGCAGCAGGTCGCCTGCCATCTCTATGACGACGCGGCCGGCCGGGAGCCGCCGACGAGCGAGGAGATGACCGCGCGGTATGCCAGCGTCGCCAGTGGGAGGGTCGCCGTATGAGCCTCAGCGAGCACGCCGCATCGCCGGCCAACGAGGCGACGCGCGAAGGGCCAGTTCTCGAAGCCCGCCATCTGCGCAAAGACTTTCCGCTACACACGCTGAATCCGCTGGCGCCCCACCAGGCGGTACAGGCCGTTGAAGACGCATCGCTCTCCCTCTATGCCGGGCGCGCGACCGCGCTGGTAGGCGAGAGCGGTAGCGGCAAGACGACCGTCGCCCGCATGCTGGCGCGCCTCTACGACCCGACGTCCGGCGAGATTTCCTTCGGCGGCGCGGGTATGGGGGCGAAGTCTGGCCGCGCTCTGGCCGATTACCGGCGGGCGGTGCAAATGATCTTTCAGGATCCCTTCGCCTCGCTCAATCCCGTGCATGACGTGGCGTACCACCTCAGCCGCCCGTTGCGCATCTTCGGGCATGCGCGCTCCGGCGCCCAGGTCACGGAGCAGGCGCTCGCCCTGCTGGAGCGTGTCAACCTGACGCCTGCGAGCCAGTTCCTGCGCAAGTACCCGCACGAGCTCAGCGGCGGCCAGCGCCAGCGCGTCTCGATTGCCCGCGCGCTCGCCGTGCGTCCCACCGTCCTGCTGGCGGATGAGCCGGTCTCGATGCTGGACGTCTCCATCCGGCTCGACATCCTGAACCTGCTCTCACGCCTCAAGACCGAGGAGCGCCTCGCGCTGCTCTACATCACGCACGATATCGCCAGCGCCCGCTACTTCACGGAGGAGACGCTGGTGATGTACGCCGGCCAGATGGTGGAGGGCGGTCCCAGCGAGACCGTGACGCAGGAACCGAAACACCCCTACACGCAACTGTTGCTCTCCGCCGCTCCCGACCCCGACCGCATGAGCGCGGACGGCGAGCCGGCCCGGACCGAGCTACCGGCGCGCGGCGAGATTCCCAGCCTCGTCGCCCCGCCGTCGGGGTGCCGCTTCCATCCGCGCTGCCCCCACGCGATGCCCGTCTGCCGCGAGCGTTTCCCCGGCCGCACAGAGTTCGGCGCCGGCCACTGGACGCACTGCTTCCTCTACGGGGACGGCGCGGCGACCGCGACGGGAACCCCAGAATAACGCAGAGTCACGCAGAGTCACACAGAGTCACGCAGAGTCACGCAGAGTCACGCGGAGATGTTACTGAGATAGCTGGCTAGCGGTGTCTTCCGAGTCCGGCTTGGCCGGACTTCGCGGCCGAAGGCCATCCAGGCGCGAATTTATTCGCCGGCCGCTTTCACACCGCACACGCCATTCTCGCCGGCCGCTTTCACACCGCACACGCCATTCTCGCGGCCGCTTCCACACCGCGGCCACAACCCTCTGCCAATCCTCCGCTAACTCTGACTGACGCCGCGTGCCTCTGTAAAATTCTGCATGCCTCCGCGTTACTCTGTGTGACTCCGCGTAACTCCGCGTAACTCCGCGTTATCCGTACCTTCTCTGCCCTATGCGCCAACCAGTGGCAGATTCAGCCCGGCGACGGCCTGGTTGAAGGCGGGCACGTCCTCCTCCAGTACGGTGCGCAGCGCGGCTCGCTGTTGCTGCGTCTGCTCCGCAAGCTGGGCGTAGACATCGCGCGCACCCTGCGTCGGCGCATTGTCGGACTCGTCAATCATCGTGCTCAGCGTCATCAGCTTCTCACGCAGCCGATTCGGGCCGGGCTGCGGCTTATCGGCGTTGACGTTGATCAGCTCGGTCTCGATGGCCGTCAGCTTCTCCTTCAGGCGCTTCGCCTGTTCGGCGAACTGCTCGCGGCCCTCGCCATTCTTCGCGCGCTCCTCCCAATCTTCCGCCTGTTTGCGCACGCGGTGAAGCTGGTTGAGCGCCTCAGAGATCTCGCTGAGCCGGTCGCGGATCGAGGAGCGCAGCGTAAACTGCTCCGTCAGCGCCTCGTCGCTCACCGGCAGACGCGGATCTCTCACGATCTCAATGGTTTCCGTGTAGGTCTGGTCGCCGACCACAAGCTCCACCTGATATTTGCCCGACGGCGCGCGGGGGGCCGTCACGCCCATATCAACGGGTCCATATGGGCCCATCTGTTTGTCGCCTTCCAGCTTTGCCGGGTACTCACAGCGCAGATCCCAGACGAAGCGATTCGCGCCCGGCCTGACCGGCACGCGCGGCTTCTCGTCGCCCTCGCTCGAAAAGCTGCGGAGTTGCTTGCCGTCCGCGTCGAGGAACCGCAGCGTCACCGCCTTCTCTGGCTTCTCCTTCAGGAAGTAGTGGACGATCACGCCGTTGGGCGGGTTCTTGCCCGCGTCCAGAATCTCCTCCGCGTCCACGCCGGTCTCGGTGGGCTTGTGCCGGTAGACCACCGTGACGGCTCCCGTGCGCTTGTAGTCCGCATAGCCGCGCGGCACGTCGCC
>DATEGV010000054.1:0-3583 GCA_035279925.1 Ktedonobacterales bacterium
TCCGCGTCGGCGGTATTGACGGTGGTGGCGACGTAGAGACGCACGTTGGTTTCGTCTAGAAGCGCGCCGAGACGTGACCAGTCGGACAGCCAGGTGTCTACAGTCGCGCCGGTCAGCGGCCGCGCGTGAAGCTCGCTGTAATAGGGGGCGATCTGGTCCCATGTCCAGCGGCTGAACTCTAGCGCGCTTGCGGGTAGCGTATCGAACATAACGACTCCTTGTGCGATGGGGTGGGGGGGTCCGGACCTCACCCCCGGCCCCCTATCCCACAAGGAGATAGGGAGTCAGAGTAGTGGCTGGCTCGTGAATGAGAGTACATCAAGGGCAGGTCCATTGCGCAGCAGTTTTCTGCGCTATCTCCCAGAAACTAGAACGCCCTCCACGTCATCGTGGAAGGCGCTCATTCGTGTGAGGGTGAGTTGGGTGGACCTGAGGGGACTCGAACCCCTGACCTTCTGCATGCCATGCAGACGCGCTCCCAGCTGCGCCACAGGCCCATGTCGTCGCGACGCGCAACCGCGTCCCGGCCTCACCATAGTAGCACATCGGTGGTGGCGCACGCAAGTCCCGCCGTATTCCCGAACGCGCGCCGATTCCGCTATACTGGACGAGTTCAGAGGACGGGCGGATATGTCTATTGAGGTCGCTCCTCTCGGCCGTACATGACTGGAGCACAGGCGTCGCGCGGCCTGAGGGCCTCACGTGATCCGAATGTGCGACGTCAAGTGGTGGTTGTCCCCGAAGAAGGAGTTTGCCGTGGCGGCGCTACAGACCGATACGCCGGCCGCAACGACGCTCTCCCCAGCGGAGCGCCTCGTGGCGAAGGCGCTGCCCTCCGTCGCGGATACCGTCTTCGTCTGCGTATTGATCGGGACCGTGCTTGGCCTACAAGGGCGGCTGCTCGGCTACGACGGCGACGCCGCATGGAATCTACGCATCGGCGAGCAGGTCCTGCGACACGGCATTCCCCGCACGGAGTTCATGCTTGGTCCGACCTTTGGGCACGCCGCTATCTACTATGAGTGGCTGTCACAGGTCATTTTCGCGCTGGCCAACCGCGCCGCCGGACTGAACGGCGTGGTCGCGCTGGCCGGCTTGCTGATCGCGCTGACGGGCCTCGGCCTGTTCCACGCGCTGCGCCGCCGAGGCGTCAACCTGCCGCTGGCGCTGCTGCTGACGGCCTGCGGGCTGATTCTCACATCAATCTCCTGGACCGCTCGCGCGCAACTGTTCTCGCTGGTCCTCCTGCTCTGGTGGACGGAGTGGCTCTGGCGCTACTGGAGCGACGGCAAGCGCGCCCGCCTGATCGCCTTTCCGCTGGTGATGGCGCTCTGGGCGAACCTGCACGGCGGCTTCATTCTCGGTCTGCTCGTGCTTGGAGTCGCGACCGCCGTCGCCTGGCTGATGCCGGCCGACAGGGGCCACGCCGCGCCGAAGGAGCTCGCGCTCTGCCTCGGCGCCACGATGCTCGCGGTGCTGGCGACGCCCTGGGGCTTCAGCCTGCCGCTCCATGTGCTCGACTTTTTCAGCAATCCGCTGATCTCAAAGTATACCGTCGAGTTCCAGTCGCCGGACTTCCACTCGGCGACGGCGCTGATCTTCCTGGCGCTGGTCTTCGCCATCTCCGGCGCGTGGATCTGGCTCGCCAGCCGTGGTCGGCGTCCGCATGCGCTGGCTCTCGCGCTCGTCGCTGTATGGACCGCGCTGGCAATCTATACGGTCCGCTACATACCTATCTGGGCGCTCATCGCGCTCCCGCTGCTCGGCGAGGCGCTGCAAGATAGCCTGCGTGTCCGTGCGACGCCAGAGTCACAGGAGATTGGGCCGCGTCTTCGCCCGCGCCTGCCAGGGTTCGTGGTTGGAGCATTCCAGCGACTGGACGCGACCGATGCGCTGGTGGGGCGTGGTCTGTGGTCGGCGCTGGCGGCGCTGGCGCTGCTCGCGCTGGTATTGCATGGCGGGCGGATGCCCAGCGGAGCGCGTGTCCTGAACGCTCAGTTCGACGCGCGAACGTTCCCGGTGCAGGCGGCGCAGCGACTTCATGACGGAGGATTGCCGCCCGGCGCGGGCTTTACGACGTACACGTGGGGTAGCTACCTGGACGACGCGCTGCCGGAGTACCACCCGTTCGTGGATAGCCGATCGGACTCCTACAGCCAGAAGCTCCTGAGCGACTACCTGGATATCGTCGGACTCTCGCCCGATTGGCGACGCCTGCTCACTCAATACCATCTGCGCTGGGCGCTCTTGCCGCGCGATGCGCCGCTGACACAGGCGCTGGCGCTGCTGCCGTCGTGGTCCTGCGCGGCGGCCGACGATCAGGGCGTCGCGACCCTCTGCCTACGCGTGAGACCGGGAACGACGAGGGCCGCGCCATGAGTCTCTCTACGAAGATGCGGCGCGGGGTGGTCCGCAAACATGAGAACAAAAACGACGGCGACGGACGGCGCACACTCGGCGCGCTCTCACCGGCCGAGCGGCTAGTCGCGCGATTTCTCCCCTCGATTGCCGACGCGGTCTTCGCGTGTGTGCTGCTGGGAGTGCTGTTCGGCCTCCAGGGCAAGGCGCTCGGCCCCGATGGCGATGTCGGTTGGGGACTGCGCATCGGCGCGAGCGTGCTGGATCACGGCATACCGCGCGCGGAGTTCATGCTCGGTCCGACCTACGGGCATCCCGTCGTCTATTGGGAATGGCTCTCGCAGTCGTTCTACGCGCTCGCCAATCGCGCCTGGGGCCTGAACGGAGTGGTGGCGCTGGCGGCGCTACTTGTGGCGGCAACGAGCGTGGGCCTATTCATCGCGCTGCGCCGGCGGGGTGTCGCGCTGATTCTGGCGCTGGCGCTGACGGTGGCCGGTATTGGCTTGACCTCGATTACCTGGACCGCGCGGGCGCAGCTCTTTTCGCTGCCGCTAACCCTGCTCTGGTCGGAGCTGCTCTGGCGCTACTGGCGCACCGGCGACCACCGTATCCTCTGGACACTGCCGGCGATCATGGCGCTCTGGGCGAATCTGCACGGCGGCTTCCTCGCCGGCCTCATCCTGCTCACGACCGCGTTGGCCGTCGCCTGGCTCCTCCCCACACGCCGCGCCGACGCGAATCCGCGCCACCTCTCGCTCGCGCTGGTGGGATGCGCGCTGGCGACGCTTCTGAATCCGTGGGGTCTTGGCCTCTGGGGCCATATCGTCACCTACGCGGGCAATCCACTCATCGCACGCTACACACAGGAGTATCAATCCCCGGACTTCCACACGCTGAGCGGACTACTCTTCCTGGGGCTGGTCTTCGCCACTGTCGGCGCGTGGCTGCGGCTCGCGTGGCTCAGGTCACATCGTGCGGTTGCTCCCTCGTCCGCTGCCGAGGGGTCGGCGACTGAAGTCGCGCCAGCACGCCCGCGCGAGCGCCCTGTGGATGTGGGAGCGGAGCCAGGGCCTGAGTCCGCGAAGTCTGTCTCCACAGACTCGATGGCGCTGGCGTACGCGCACGTCGCCGTGTGGACGGCGCTCGCGTTTACCTCAGTGCGCTTCGCGCCGCTCTGGGCTCTGATCGCGCTGCCGATTCTTGGCGAGACCGTCATGGCGGCCGT
>DATEGV010000055.1:0-11771 GCA_035279925.1 Ktedonobacterales bacterium
TCATGCCACGCTCCTCATGCCAACTCTCCCCACGTGTAGCGCGAGGAACCTAGTGCCACGGGTAGGGTACGGTTCACGCAGAGTAAAAGGGAGTTGAAACGGAGTCACACAGAGTTCGTGAGAGACAACATGTGCGAGAGCGCCCAAGGCGCCTTTCGCCGGAAACCGTGCGTGTGCGCTCGTTGAGAAGCACTCCGCGTGACTCCGCATGACTCCGCATGACTCCGCATGACTCCGCATGACTCCGCATGACTCTGTGTGACTCTGTGTGACTCTGTGTGACTCTGTGTGACTCTGTGTGACTCTGTGTATACTCCCTTTTACTCCGCGTGAACCGTACCCTGTGAACCGTACCCTGTTCCCGCTCACGAGAAAGCGTTCAGCCCCGTTAGCGCCTGCCCGATGATGAGCGTGTGGATGTCGTCCGTGCCCTCGTAAGTGAAGACCGACTCCAGGTTGTTCATGTGCCGGCTGATCGGATATTCCAGCGTGATACCGTTTGCGCCGAGCACGCCACGCGCCTCTCGCGCCGTCTCCAGCGCCGTGCGTACGTTGTTGCGCTTGGCGACCGACACCTGCACCGGATGCGCCATGCCCTGATCCTTCAAGCGGCCAAGCTGCAACGCTAGCAACTGCGCCTTCACAAGCTCCGTCGCCATGATCGCCAGCTTCCGCTGCACCAACTGGAAGCCGCCGATGGGCCGATCGAACTGCTCGCGCGTCTTCGCATAGTCCAGCGCCGACTCGAAGCAGGCCCGCGCCGCCCCGTTCGCGCCCCACGCGATGCCATAGCGCGCCTCATCCAGACAGGAGAGCGGTCCGCGGATACCACGCACGTTGGGCAGCATGTTCGCCGCCGGCACGCGGCAGTCCTCAAAGTGCAGCTCCGACGTGATCGAGGCGCGCAGCGACAGCTTGTGCGTCACATTGCTCGCCGTGAAGCCCGGCGTGCCGCGCTCGACGAGGAAGCCGCGTATGCCGTCCTCGGCCCGCGCCCAGACCACCGCCAGATCCGCGATGCTGCCGTTGGTGATCCACATCTTCGTGCCGTTGAGGATGTAGGAGTCGCCATCGCGCCGCGCCGTCGTCGCCATGCCGGCGGGATTGCTGCCGAAGTCCGGCTCCGTCAGCCCGAAGCAGCCGATCACCTCACCCGTCGCCATCTTCGGGAGCCAGCGCTGCTTCTGCTCCTCACTGCCGTGCGCGGAGATCGGGAACATCGCCAGCGACCCCTGCACCGATACGAACGACCGCAGCCCGCTGTCGCCGTACTCGAGCTCCTGGCAGGCGAGGCCATAGCAGGTCGCGCTGAGGCCGGCGCAGCCATAGCCCTCGATGTGCATCCCTAGCAGGCCAAGCTGCGCGATCTCTGGGATCAAGCCGCGCGGGAACGTTCCCTCCTCGAAGTGCTCGCCGATGATCGGCAGCACGCGCTTGCGCACGAACTCGCGCACCGTGTCGCGCACCATGCGCTCTTCCTCGCTCAGCAGCGCGTCAACATTATAGAGATCCGTCGCGGAGGGCATGGGAACGGCGCCGTGGGTGGGCGTGCGGCTGGTGGTTGGGCGGTCGGAGACGGTGTCGGCCATACGGAGTGCACTCCTTCGTGTTCGTGGGTACGCCGTTGTACGTGGCGTGCGGAGTCGAATCCCGCGGGCGGGCGCGGATCGTTTTCTCGCATCGCTTAGATTATGGTATGCCAGCGCACAGGATACCACATCTCCCCTTGGCGGTCCGTCACGCCTCTGGCGGCGGCGCCCTCACTTCGGGCCGGTGGTCTGCTTGGACATCCGATAGCGCCGGATGGAGCGCGCGCGATTCATACAGATGGGGGTACACCAGCGCCGCGTGCCGCTGCGCGTCGTGTCCTGGAAAATGAAGATGCAGCGGTCATTCTGGCACTGCCGCAGACGCCGCCAGTCGGATTGGGTGAGCAGCCGCAGCGCGGAGTGCGCCACAGCAGCCAGCACCCGGCCCCGCTCGCCGTCGCGCGAACGCATGACCGCTGAGACGGTTCCGGCGTCGGTACGCTCCAGCGTGGGAAAGGTCAGGGCCAGGATCGCGTTGACCGGCTCAAGCGCCTCCGCCTCGATCGCCTGCCGCGCGACGACCTGTGTGACGAGGATTCGCAGGGCGTTGCGCAGCGCCTTGACCTCCGCCAGCAGCTCGCTCGTCCAGACGTTCGGCGCCTCCGCTCCCGCGCTGGCGCACTCCTCGGGATACTCTACGCGGACCTCATCCCACCAACGCGCCAGGGCGTCTGTGGTTGGCAGGAAGTCGCGACACTTCCCCCGCGCCAACGCCTCCGTATTGATGAGATCCAGCGCCAACGATCCCGGCGGATTCAGGGTCTTTTCTGGCGATTCATCTAACTCCGTCGCCTCCGCATGTGGCGCCGCTTCGGCCATAGAAGAGCCTCCTTTCTCCACGCTGAGCGTTCTCCATCTTCATTATGCAGGTCTATCGCCCTCTTGACAAGGATAGAGCTTCTCAGGTATACCCTTCAATATACCACTCAAACGCACATTAGACCTGTATATTGCACTGCCGCCTCACGTGTGCCGCCGGCGCGGCGCGTCGTTCGGGGCGGGCGAACCAGTTGAGTGGGCATGGGCGCGTTCTGTTGGACGCTTTCCCACAGCGACGCAAGGAGTAGAAGCATGCGACCATCGTCAACGATGCGAGTGGAGTCGGTGAATGTCGGATTGCCCAGAGAAGTGTTGTGGAAGGGGCGCACCGTCCGCACCAGCATGTACAAGGAGCCGATGGCGGGCCGCGTCGCCCTCCGACGGCTCAATCTGGACGGCGATGAGCAGTCGGACCTGAAGGCGCATGGCGGGCCGGACATGGCCATCTATCTCTATCCGGCCGAATACTACGCGTTCTGGCGCGAGCAGTATCCTGAGATGGAGTTGCCCTGGGGCATGTTTGGGGAGAATCTCACCATCTGGGGTCTGCTCGATGAGAGCGTGTATATCGGTGACCAGTTGCGGGTCGGCTCGGCCCTGCTCGCCGTGACGCAGCCGCGCGTACCGTGCTACAAGCTAGCCCTCAAGTTCGGGCGCGACGACATCCTTAAGCGCCTCTATCGCAGCGGCTACTCGGGCTTCTACTGCCGCGTTCTGGAGGAGGGCGCCGTAGCCGCCGGCGACCCGATCAGCGTGCCACACCGCGACGAGCGCGCGGTCACCGTACATGAGATTTTGAGCCTGGAGGGCACAAGCTACTTCGACGTGGACCTATTGCGTCGGGCGGCGGCTGTGGAGGCGCTGGGCCAGGGCTGGCGGGAGAGTCTGCTGCGGCGTCTGGAGCCGTTCTCCGACGTAATATCCTGATCCCCACACACAGGAGGTCACCGGTGAGCAACGCACGACCTTTCCGATTTGGCGTCAAGGTGGCGACGGACCCAGGCGACATCCCCACGCGGGAAGGCTGGATCGCTCTGGCGCGCAAGGCTGAGGACCTGGGCTACGCGACGTTCTCAGTCGCCGATCACTATATCAATGAGATGCTTCCCATCGCGGCGCTGATGTATGTCGCCGACGCCACCAGCACGCTGCGCATCGGCAGCTGCGTCTTCGACGTGAATTATCGCCACCCGGCGCTGCTAGCCAAAGAGGTCGCCGCGATTGACTGGTTCTCCGGTGGGCGCTTTGAGCTGGGCCTGGGAGCCGGATCGCTCCGGGTGGATTACGACGCGGTGGGCCAGCCGTTCGACCCACCTGGGGTGCGCGTCCAGCGCCTGACGGAGTCCGTCGCGATCTTCAAGCAATTCTTCATTCAGGACTCCGTCACCTTCGCGGGCGAGCACTATCGCCTGACTGAACTGCCGGCCTTCCCTAAGCCGGCGCAGCGCCCGCATCCACCCATCTTCATCGGTGGAGGTGGCAAGAAGGTGCTCTCGCTCGCGGCGCGCGAGGCCGATATCATCGGCGTGGAAGCCATGCTGCAAGACGACCAGGGCACGTCCGGTCCCGGTGAGCGAACGGAGGTGGCGTTGGCGCGGAAGGTGGCGATGATCCAGGAGGTCGCTGGCGCGCGCTTCGCGGACATCGAATTGAACTATGGATTCCGCACGGTCATTGTCGCTAACGACCAGCGGCTGGCGGCTGAGCGGTACGCGCATGAACGCGGACGAGAGATGACCCCCGAACAGGTCTTGGCCGATCCCTATCTGCTCATTGGCACGGTGGACCAGATGGTGGAGACGCTGCAACGCCGCCGCGAACAATGTGGCGTCTCGTACCTTCAGGTGTTCTTTCAAGACATAGACGCGTTCGCGCCAGTAGTGGCCCGCCTGGTCGGAACGTAGGTGGACCTCACCCAGCGCACGAGGATACCTTCACCTCCGGCCTCCTTTTCCCTGCGTGAACTCCACTGGAACGCCATGACTCCGACTCCCCCTCTCCCCATGGGACACGACGGCGCTCGCGGGTCGGGTTCCCCCTCTCCCCGTGGGAGAGGGGGCCAGGGGGTGAGGTCAGAGCCTGAGAATACCCTACGGATGCGCCTGGCCGGCTGGGCGCACCGTCACCTCGTTGATCCCGAAGTGCGCCGGCTGCTCCACCGCGAAGATCACCGCGCGCGCGATATCAGCCGGGACCAGCGGCTCCGCGCCCTTGAGCATATTGGCGAGGATCTCCGGCGAGTAGCTGGCGACCGCCTGAAACTCCGAGATCACCACGCCCGGCTCGATGGTCGTCACGCGAACACCCCGCGCCGCCACCTCCTGCCGCAGCGAATCGGCGATCGCCGTCGCGGCGAACTTCGTCCCACAGTAGGCGCTGCCGCCCGGCGTGGCCACGCGCCCCGCCACCGACGACATCACCACCGCATGCCCGCGTCCGCGCTCCAGCATCGGCGGCACGCCATACTTGAGTGTCAGCAGCAGCCCATAGACGTTCGTATCCAGCATCACCTTCCAGCGTTCGATATCGCTCTCCACCAGCGGCGCGCGATAGCCCAGCCCCGCGTTGGCCACCAGGATATCAAGCTGATGAAAGCGTTCGAGCGTCGTATCCACCATCCGCCGCACGTCCTCCGGTTGGCGCACGTCGCCGGGAACCACCAGCATCTCGCCGTTGCCGTCCGCCTGGAGCCGCTCCGCCAGCGCGTGCAGCCGGTCCGCCCGCCGCGCCTGCACGGCCACATGGACGCCGCGCGTGACGAGCGCCTCCGCGATGGCCTGGCCGATGCCGCTGCTCGCCCCCGTCACGATGGCCACTCGCCCGCGTAGCTCGGTCATCTGCTCGTTCGTCTGCTGTCGCTGCTCCGTCATGCTCTCTCCCTCGCTCTCAACGCCGGACTCCTCCCCACCTTCGCACCCACGGAAAAGGGAACCTAGCCCGAAGGTTTCGACGCTGGCTCCCCTTCCCTCCGCGGGGGGAAGGGTTGGGGGATGAGGCTTCCTGTGTTCTCCCGCGCGAATCTCTCAGAGACGATAGCACGGATACGTCTCCTCCGTCCCGCGAGCGCCTGGTATTGACATGTGAGAACATATATTCTATACTCGTGGCGTCGGCGGGAATCAACCGGCGCCTCGACGGCTGGGGAACCGGAGAGGCGTTTTGGCTCGCCACACATCTGGCGCCGTGCGCATCCTCGCGTACGGAGCGGCGCGCATGTCCTCCTTGCGCGTCGGGCCCGGGGTCGCGTGCCCTCTCGCGCGCTCCGGGCGTATGCGGCTCTGAACGCAATGGTCGCGGAGTTTAACCACCCACTAACGCGCGGACAACACGCAGCCGGTATCGTAGAGCATGCGCGCATGATTGCCGCGTCACACGCCCCGAAAACCGGCGCCGCCTTTGCTGCTTAATACCCAACTCGGCCGGATGGTTGGCGGGACGATGGGCTTCAGCCCCGATGTCGTCGCGTGCGCCGGCCGGTTACGGCCGCGAGGACACACCGGCTCCGTGCGCCGGCCGTTTACGGACGCGAGGATAGGGGGAAGTTTGGCCCTGGTTGGTGTATACTTCGACGTGAGAGGAGCAAGCGGCCCCGGCCTCTCGGCTGTTCGGTGGCGACGTGGCCAAACTGGAGGTAGTGCGGTGTAGACAGAGCGGGGTCCAGCGAGAAGGACCCCAGGGAGAAGGCTTGCATGGGTAGGATGAATTGGTTGCGGCGAAAACCCTTCTCTGGCGGCTTCACGGTAGTGGCGCTCGCGTCCCTTCTGCTCACGGTGATCGGCGGCGTACAGATCGTACGTGGCGCGCCGACCGTCAACGCAGAGGCCAGCGGGTGTCAGATCAACTCGGCGAACGGGAACATCAAGCACGTCATCTACGTGCAATTCGACAACTCCCACTTCACGCGCGACAATCCCAACGTCCCGTCCGATTTGGAGCAGATGCCACATCTGCTCAACTTCCTCAAAGGCAACGGCGTCCTGCTGGACAACCACCACACCCCTCTGATCGCCCATACGGCGACGGACATCCTCACCTCGCTGACGGGCGTCTACGGCGACGACCACGGCGTTCCCATCAGCAACAGCTTCCGCTACTTCAACCCCAACGGCACGAGCAACCTCGGCGTCTCCTTCGCGTACTGGACGGCTCCCATCTTCGACCCGACCGTCACGCCGCCCGCGACGCCGACCGACACCAAGTTCAACATGCTCACCGCCGACGGCAAGAACGCGCCAGCCCCGTGGGTTCCCTACACCCGCTCCGGCTGCAACGTCGGCTCCGTCGCCACGGCCAACACGATTCTCGAGAACACGGCCATAGACATCCCGACCGTCTTCGGCCCCAACTCGCCGCAGGCGCAGGAAGTGGCCAGCAACCCAGGGCAGGCGTTCGCCGATTTCGTCGGCATCGGCGTGCATTGCGCCAAGACGAACACCCTCTGCTCTAGCGACAACGGCGGCGTGGCCGACCTGCTACCGCAGGAGCCAGGCGGGTACAATGGCTACTCCGCGCTCTTCGGCGCCAAATACGTCGCCCCACAGGTCAGCCCGTCCGGCCCGCTGACCGACCTCTTCGGCAACGTCATCCAGGACCCACAGGGCCACATCGGCTTCCCCGGCTTCGACGGCATGTCCGCGGCCGTCTCGCTCTCGTATGTCGCGGCGATGCAGGAGCACGGCGTTCCCGTCACCTACGCCTATATCTCCGACGCCCACGACGCGCACCCCAACGGCCCCGCCTACGGACCCGGCCAGGCCGGCTATGTCGCCGCGCTCAAGGCGTATGACACCGCGTTCGGAGACTTCTTCGCGCGGCTGAACCACGACGGCATCAACCAGAGCAACACGCTCTTCGTCTTCACCTCCGACGAGGGCGACCACTTCGTCGGCGGCCCACCAACCCCCGCCAACTGCAACGGCGTCGAGGTTCCCTGCACGTACCCACAGATCGGCGAACTCAACGGAAACCTGGCGGGTCTGCTCGCCACTGAGCAAGGTGTCACGACGCCGTTCAAGGTGCACTCGGACTCCGCGCCCAACATCTACATCACCGGCAACCCCGCGCGCGACGCTACCGTCACCCGGACCTTCGACCGGGCGCTGGGGCAACTGACGGCGCTCAACCCGATCACCGGCAAGACGGATACTCTCACGAACTACCTTGCCGACCCGGTGGAGATGAACCTGCTCCACATGATTACGGCGGACCCCGCGCGTACGCCGACCCTGACCATGTTCGCGGACCCCAACTACTTCCTCTTCGCGGGCGCGCCGAACTGCTCGTCGCCCTGCGTGACGGAGCAGGCGGGATTCGCGTGGAACCACGGAACCGTCTCGCCCGACATCAACACCACCTGGCTCGGCATCGTCGGTCCCGGCGTTCGCCATCTCGGCGTGGATGACGCGGTCTGGTCCGACCACACCGACATCCGCCCGACGATGATGATGCTGCTCGGCCTGCGCGACGACTACACCCACGACGGTCGCGCGCTCTTTGAGGTGGTGGATCGCTGGGCGCTGCCGTGGGCCGCGCGACAGCACAGCGAGACGCTCTTGCATCTGGCGCAGACGTACAAGCAGATTGACGCCGCCGTCGGTCAGCTTGGACTGGCGAGCCTCGTCATCTCGACGCGCGCCCTCGAAAGCTCGTCTGCCGGCGACGCCACCTACACAACCCTGGAAAACGATCTCGCCGGCTTCACCGCGCAGCGAGACGCGCTGGTGGCGCAGATGAACACGCTACTGGAAGGCGTCGCGTTCCACGGCAAAGCCATCAACGAGCAGCAGGCCAAGAGCCTCATCGAGCAGGGCAACGCGCTGCTCAACGCGGTGAACGCGCTGGCCGGCGGCAAGTCAAAGTAGGCGATTACGGACCTCACCCCCTGGCCCCCTCTCCCACAGGAGAGGGGGAACCGGAAACCTCGCCGGAACGTCACGACGCTGGCTCCCCTCTCCTCGCAAGGAGAGGGGCGGGGGGTGAGGACATTCTACCTCCCCCTTCCCCGTGGGGGCACGACGGCGCTCGCGGGTCGGGTTCCCCCTTCCCTGCGCACGGGGAAGGGGGCAGGGGGATGAGGCAGCCCCCACTCCGCGTAACTCTGTGTGACTCTGTGTAACTCTGTGTAACTCTGTGTGACCCGTCCCTTATCCCGTCACTCACCCGAACGCGCAGCCGCCATCCTTGTTGCTCCACTCCTCCTGAAGCTGGTAGCCATGCCCGTTCAGCGTGATATTGCTCCCATCGGCGTTGATGGTCCCGAACTCCGTGTCGCACTTGTCGCCGATCTCTCCCTGATTGTTCGGTGTGTTCTCGTCAAACCAGCCCGTCGAATTGCCCAGCGTCTGGATCGGATCGCTGACCGACTCGAAGTGCTCGTGCGAGATGGTGCTGAGCTCATAGTCAAGCACCGAATCGTTGTGAGGCGTCACCACCGAGCTATCGGTGACGGCGCAGTGGTCCGCGGCGTTGCCGTTATCGGGAATGTAGGCGTAGATGTACGGCGTCTCCGCGCCGCCCACCGCCTGACTGGTGAAATCCGCGTGGTAGCCGCAGTAGCCGTGCGCGGTTCCCTTATACGTGCAGTCCGAACCGGAGTCGCTCGTGAAGCACTCCTCCGCGCCCATCCCCGTGAACACAAAGAACTCCGACGACGCGCCCGCGTGCCAGGACGGATTCTGCTTCACCGCCTTGGTGATCTCCGCCTGAATGTCATCATCCAGCAGCGGATCGCCCTGCGTGGCCGCCACCGCCGTGCAGCTTCCGCTCGCGCCGCAGCGTTGATACGGCGACGAATCGGTCCACGTCCCGCCCAGCTTCACGGAGTTCTGAATGAAGCCGGTGTAGTCCCAGTACTGCGTCAGGATGCCGTAGAAAGCCGATCCGTTCACGTCCGTGAAGTACTGGCCGATGGTCGTTTCAAACGTGCTGTTCGCGCTGCCCGCGTCGAACCTATCTCCCGACGGCAGCCAGAAAATCAAATAGACGGTGTCGCTGCGCATCACCGGGCCGTCGTGGTAATGCACGGTGTCGCAGCGGTGGTCGCAGACGAGGAAATTCGCCGTCGTCGTGGTGTTCGGCGTCACCGTCACGTCCTTGCGCGCGATGTCGCCGGCGCTGCTCTTCGCGGAGCAGACGTAATGCCCTGGCGCCAGGCCCTGCACCGTGTATGAGCCGTCGCTGGCGAGCGTGCCCGTGGTCCACGCGCCGCCGGCGGCCGCGCCCGTCGCGAAGGCGCTCATCTCAGCGCAGCGGATCGTCGCCCCTTTGGCGGGCGAGAGGGTATCGGTATAGGTGATGGCGCCGCGCACGCCCCCCGTCTGCAGCAGCAATCCCGGACACTCGACGTCCAGGGGCTGCGTCGTCGTCGCGCACGCCACCTGCGGGGAGCCGCCCAGATTCAGGATGATCTTGCTGTCGCTCCCACCCGTGATGGTGATGTTCTGGGTGGTATAGGATGGCGCCTCAGAGACGGCGCAGGTATACGTCTTGGATCGGTTGACCGTGAGATCAAAGTTACCGTCCGCATGCGCGGTCGTAGCCGACCCATTGCACTTGATCATCGCGGCCAGGGTGACGGTCTGTGGTTTGCCATCCTTGAACTGCGTGGCGCTCTGACCCTTGATGACCCCAAATATTTCGGTTGATTGCGTGAACGGGAGCGTACAGCCGGCCAATAAGAGCATAGCCGTGAAGAGCGCCAGCGTCGGCGCTGACCACTTGATCCGCCTCATGGATAGAATACCCTCATTCAGCGTGGAACACCTCCACCCGGGAGCGCGACACTCGCTCGCTCAGTGTAGCAGAGTTTGGCAAGCGCGGTTCTGACGCAATCGCGCGTATGGTTGTTGTGGCCCGTGCGGTACGGTACACTGTAGGAGCGCGGTGGTGGGCAGACGGCAATGCGCTGCTGGCATATGTCGTGCTGAAGGCTGAAGCAGGCGCCCGTCGCGGTTGAAGATGGCCCGGCGAGCGCGGTAGAGAGGCGAAGAGGCGACAGCGATGGCGATTCGCGTAGGCATCACGGGCATCGGTTTGCTCACGCCGGTGGGAAATGACACCGCCAGCAGTTGGCGGGCGCTGTGCGAGGGGCAATCCGGCATCGGACCGCTGACGCGCTTCGACACCAGCGAGCATGAGGTACACATCGCGGGCGAGCTCAAGGGCTTCGACCCCGCGCCCTATATGGACCGCAAGGAGATCCGCCGCAACGACCCCTTCGTCCACTTCGCCATCGCCGCCACCAAACAGGCGGTCGCCGACGCTGGTCTGGATGTCGCCGCGATGCCCGACGATGTCGGCGTGGTCATCGGCTCCGGCAGCGGCGGCCTGACGACGCTGGACAACCAGTTTCGCGTCCTCTTCGAGCGCGGTCCGGATCGTGTCAGCCCGTTCTTCATCACCATGATGGTCGCCGATATGGCGGCGGGCAACGTCTCGATGATGCTGGGAGCGCGCGGCCCCAACTTCGCCACCGTCTCCGCCTGCGCGACGGGCGCCAACGCCATCGGCGAGTCCTTCGAGATCATCCGTCGTGGCGACGCGCGCGCCATGATCGCGGGCGGCTGCGAGGCCGGCAGCACCCCTATGACCCTCGCCGCGTTCACGAGCATGCACGCGCTCTCCCGCCACAACGACGAGCCCCAGCGCGCCAGCCGTCCCTTCGACGCCGAGCGCGACGGCTTCGTGATCGGCGAGGGCGCCGGCATCGTCGTGCTCGAAGACCTCGAATTAGCGCGGGAGCGCGGCGCGCACGTCTATGCCGAGATTCTGGGCTACGCCTCCACCTCCGACGCGCACCACATCACGGAGCCGGCTCCTGGTGGGGCGGGTCTCGCCCGCGCGCTGCGCCGCGCCCTGATGAAGGCCAACGTCAAGCCGGAGGAGGTGGACTACATCAACGCGCACGGCACCTCCACGCTCTATAACGACCGCGACGAGACGGCGGCCATCAAGTCGGTCTTCGGCGCGCACGCCTACAAGCTGGCGATCAGTTCCACGAAGTCCATGACGGGGCACTTGATGGGCGCGGCCGGCGGCGTGGAGATCGCGGTGACGGCGCTGGCGCTGCACGACGGCATCCTCCCGCCGACGATCAACTATGAGCACCCCGACCCCGACTGCGACCTGGACTACGTGCCCAACAAAGCGCGGCGCGCGGACATCAAGATCGCCCTCTCGAACTCGATGGGCTTCGGCGGCCACAACGCCGTCGTCGTGCTCGGCAAAGCCGACTGAGCTTGAATCGCTCACACGCTGGCTCCCCTTTCCCGTCGGCGCGGGAGGTGGAACGTCTGCCTCACCTGTCGCGTCTTACCCTGTAAAGCCAGTACCCGTCACATAGCAAGGGGAGAGCGTGCCACATGT
>DATEGV010000056.1:0-2227 GCA_035279925.1 Ktedonobacterales bacterium
GACTAATGTAGGCGTTGATGTTGTCGTCACTCTTGCTCATCTTCTTCGTCGGGCCGTCCAGCGACATGATGCGTGCGCCGACCTCACGGATCAGCGCGACCGGCTCGACGAACGTCTGCCCAAAGCGGTAGTTGAAGGCGCCGGCGATATCGCGCGTAATCTCGACATGCTGGCGTTGGTCGTCGCCGACAGGCACCGCGTCCGTCTGGTACAGCAGGATATCGGCGGCCATCAGCACGGGATAGTCGTACAGGCCCGCGCTGGCGGCTTCACGATCCTCGCCCGCCTTCGTCTTGAACTGGGTCATGCGGTTCAGCCAGCCCATCGGTGTGAAGCAGTTCAGAATCCAGGCGAGCTCGGCGTGCGCGGAGACGTGCGATTGCACGAACACGATGCTGCGTTCCGGGTCCAGGCCGCAGGCGAAGAGCAACGCCGCGAGCTGGCGCGAATTGGCGCGCAGCTCATTCGGGTCCTGCGGGACGGTGATGGCGTGCAGGTCCACGACGCAATAGATATTGTCGTAGATGTCCTGCTCCGCCACCCAATGACGAATCGCGCCGATGTAGTTGCCCAGCGTTGGTGTGCCAGAGGGCTGGATGCCCGAGAACACGCGCTTGCGTTGCGGGGATGGCTGCCGTGTCTCGCTGGCGGGGGCAGTCTCGCGCTTGGCGCTCGTCGAAGTAACCGGCGCGCTCATGTCGCACACTCCATTCTGTCCGCTAAATCCCAACAAAAAAGCCCCTCGCCCAATCGGGACGAGAGGCTGTCATTGGCCTTCGTGGTTCCACCCAAGTTCGAGCGGTCGCCGCGTTGTGTTACGCGGTTGCGCTCCTCAGCGAACACGTCCGCGGTCAGCGTGGGCGCTCAGGCCCGCTGATCAGGGAGATGTTCCGCCTCTGTAACGGGAGGTTCCCGGCGATTCCTACGTAACACCTTGCGGATGTCTTCGGATCGCGGCTCACAGGGCCATTCCGCGCCGCCGCCACACCGGATTCCACTCTCCCGGCTCGCTGGAGTGTCGGCAAAACTCGCGTACTATCCTGCTCGCGGCCATACGGTATTCATGGTTGCGCCGCTGGTAGTATAGCCATCCCACTCGCGCCATGTCAAGCGCGAGGCGCGCCACTCTGCCACGTTACGTCGCGGAGTAGACCCAGCGCCATCCCGTCGCGTTTCTCGCGATCGGCGCATCGCGCACATCTTCGGAGACGTGGAGAAACCCGTGCGGCACGTTGCGAAGCCAGAGTGGCTAGAAATTTGATTGTCACGGCACGCGGTCTGATATACTGGGCGCACTATAGGCGCGATGCGCCCGCGCAACATACGTGCGGCGCGGGACCCGGCACAGACGAGGAGACACGCAGTGGATGGTCGCCACAGTAACGCCGACGGCGCGATCCCAGCGGCGATGCGGCAGCAAAGTATCGCGGTGGCTGGGAATGAGACGCCGGTGAGCGGTCCACTGACGCTGCGCGGTATCTCCGTCGTCTTGCCGGCGTACAACGAGGAAGCGGTCATCGAGCAGACCGTCACGACCTGCGCGGACGTGCTCTCGGCTCTGGCGCCCGACTACGAGGTGATCGTCGTTGACGACGGCTCGCGCGACCGCACCGGCGAGATCGCCGACCAGTTGGCGATGCGGAATCCGCGCGTCCGCGTCATCCATAACCGTCCCAATCGCGGCTACGGCGGCGCGCTGATGGCTGGCTTCGCGGCGGCGTCGAAACCCCTTTCGTTCTTCATGGACTCCGACGGGCAGTTTGACATCCGCGACATCGCGGCCCTCATCACGCTGCGCGAGCAAGGCTACCGTGTGGTCCTGGGCTATCGCAAGCATCGCCGCGACGCCTTCATGCGCAAAATCAACGCCTGGGGGTGGAACCGGTTGGGGCGCGTGCTGTTCGGCCTGCGCATCCATGATGTGGACTGCGCGTTCAAGCTCTTCGACACCAGCCTCGTGCGCGTCTGCGATGTGCGCGCGGAGGGCGCGATGGTCAACACGGAGCTCCTGGTCAAACTGAAGAAGCTCGGCGTCCCGTATATCGAGACGCCCGTCAACCACTATCCGCGCCAGCACGGCAGCGCCACCGGCGCCAATCTCAAAGTCATTAGCCGTGCGTTTCGCGAACTGATGAAGCTCCACGGCAAGATCAAAAGCTGGGACGCCGAACTGCCGCCGGAGGTGTGAGCGGCCGGAGTGTGGGAGCGCTCGCGACCATCAATGGCC
>DATEGV010000057.1:0-2023 GCA_035279925.1 Ktedonobacterales bacterium
GATTCCTCGCTCCTTGTTGACGAGTTCAGCCGCACTCCTGTTGTCGCCATGAGGATGCTTCCGCTGCTCGTCCTGATAGAGGGCCTGTAGCCGCTCTCGCGCCTGACGAGCCTCGTCTATTTCCTGTTGTTCACGCGCTTCCTGCTCGGCAATGCGCTCTTCTTCTGCCTGATTGAGTTGTCGCCGCCGCATATGATGCTCCATTCCGAAGACTTGCCATGAACCCCCTCTATAGCGTCCCCAATCAAGTAGAGTGAAAGGGAACTAGCGGGCGGGCGCCAATACGAACGGAGTTCGCGACGCATGCTCCCCTTCCCCTCGAAAGGGGAAGGCGTTGGGGGATAAGGACCTCCAATCGCCTGCCAAGGGGGTGAGGTCCACCACCCTAAAACATCGGCAAGTACCGGCGCAGCTCCCACGGATGCACCTCGCGGCGGTACTCGCCCCACTCCTGCGACTTCGCCTCCACGAACCACTCCGCGATCTGCTGGCCCAGCGCGTCCAGCACGATCTCATCATCTTGCAGCGCCGCCAGCGCCTCGCCCAGCGTCGCCGGCAGCAGACCGATGCCCCGGCGCAGACGCACCTGCTCCTCCAGGGTGTACAGCCCCTCCTCAACCGGAGCCGGCAGCGCCAGCTCGCGCCGAACGCCGTCCAGCCCGGTGCGTAGCATGACCGTAAACGCGAGGTACGGGTTGCAGCTTGGATCGGGGCAGCGCAGCTCCACCCGCATCCCGCCCGCCGCCCCAGCCGCCACCCGTGGCACGCGCACCAGCGCCTCCCGATTCACCCGCCCCCACGAGATCATCACCGGCGCCTCGAAGCCCGGCACCAGCCGCTTGTACGAGTTGACCAGCGGCGCGACCACGGCGCACATACCGGGCGCATGCGCAAGCTGGCCAGCGATGAAGTGGCGGCCGATGGCGGAGAGACCATACTGTGTATCCGCCGGCTCGGCGAAGGCGTTGGCCCCATTGGCGATTCGCGTGAGCGTCTGGTGAATGTGCATGCCGGAGCCGTTGACGCCGAAGGAGGGTTTGGGCAGAAACGTCGCCCAGAGTCCATGCCGCTGGGCCACGGCCTTGAGGGCATAGCGCGCCGTCACGATGGCGTCGGCCATGCGCAGGGCGTCGGTCGCCACGAAGTCCAGTTCGTGTTGCCCGGCGGCGACCTCGTGGTGGCTGGACTCGATCCGCACGTCCATCAGTTCGAGCTCCTCGACCATCTCCCGGCGCACATCGGCGGCGACATCAGTGGAGAGATCGAAGTAGCCACCGCGATCGTGGGGCAGCGGCTCGCGCGCCAGGCCGTCACCCTCGCGCAGCAGGAAAAACTCGAGTTCGGGCGACACCTCATAGCGGAACCCAAGGGCCGCCGCCTCCTCCAGCGCGGCGATCAGCACGGCGCGGGGGTCGCCCTCGAAGCGCGCGCCGTCCGGCATGAGCACGTCGCAGATCAGCCGCGCGACATGGCCGTCGCGGTCGCCATCGGACGTGGATGACGTATGCCAGGGCACACGCGCATAGGTGGTCAGGTCGGGCCGCAGGTACATATCCGTCTCCGCGACACGCGCGAACCCCTCGATCGCGGAGCCGTCGAACCACTTGCCACGCGCCAAACAGTCGGGAAGCTGCTCGACCGGAATCGTGACGCACTTCGCCATCCCCACGACATCCGTAAACTCGAGGTTGACGAAGCGGACGCCATCCGCCTGGGCGCGTTCGAGCAGACGCGCTCGCTCGCGCGGATCGCCGGCCCCGGCGGGACTGGATGAAGCGGCGTGTGTCATAGCGAGCCATCTCCCACAGTGGACGGACGGAACAACGCGGCATACTGGCCGCGCAGTGGATGATAGCACGTTTCGCGCACGTCCCTCTTGACGAGCGGGAGCGCGGACGCGCAGGATATGGCGACGAGTTCGGCCGCGCCGGGGCGACCGATGGAACCACCGGGAGGCAAGTACCGTCTCTACCCATAAAGGAGGCGCCTACATGCGAATACATGGCGGATCTCGCGGACTCGC
>DATEGV010000058.1:0-2317 GCA_035279925.1 Ktedonobacterales bacterium
CTGCGGCGCTGCGCTTGCCATGTGTGCAACGTGCTCGTGCCTACTTGTCGCTTTGGCCGTAGTCCTTCCTCCGGTCCCAACGAGTGCGGTGAAATCGCCTCCGCGTGGCATCAACACAACCAAAGCGGTGAGCACAGACCCTCCGGCGGGTACTGCTGCACCGAAGCCACCATCAACCGCTACCTCCTTGCCTACCGTAGGTCGGCAACCCACGGCTACGCCATACCCTACTCCTACCAACATGCCGACTCCCACAGCTAACCCCAACGCCGGCTACCCTGAGTACACAGCCGTCGTCGCGTCCGATTCTCAAACCATAACCGACAACATGACCAGCGGGGAGCAAGATTGTGGCAATGACAAGTTGAGCAGTTGCTACAGTGATATGCAAATACTTGACAGCAACGTCCATATTTTCCGGGCAGACATCAACGCCAACCCTGCCCCGCCGTGTCTGATGGACGTGGACAGCAGTCTACGAACCGCCCTTCAACTCTTAGATGAAGGCGCACAAGCAGGGATGGCAGGCATAGACCAGAACAATCCGACGCTGGTGGAGAACGCTGGCACTGACATCACTGAGGCGAGCGCATACCTCCGACGAGCGGCCTACTATGTAAGAATGGCTCATTGTTAGGCGAGACGGCAGCACTGCACGAGACTTGGCAGGTACAAGGAGCGTCAACGCCACGCTACAATTGAAAGCGAGGCGTCAGGCTAACTTGTCAGAGAACCGCACATGGGGTAAAATGGGCCGTGGTTGCCCTCTGAGTGCGACCCTATGGATTGCGCTAGGGCAGTGGACTCGCGCCGCTGGGGCAGTGGACCTTAGAAGAAAAACAAAGACGGACGTAAGCTACAGACCTAGAATAATTCCGCGTTTCCATTCCGGCGTGGCCAAGCGGTAAGGCAGTGGACTTTGGATCCACCATCCCAGGTTCGAATCCTGGCGCCGGAGCCAATCTCGCTCTCGATCTGTCGTAGCGCAAGGAGTAGTTGTTCGTCCTTATGAGTCGTTTCGCAGCCGTCATCCTCGCCGCCGGCAAGGGAACGCGCATGAAATCCCGCTTCCCCAAAGTCACCCACGCCGTCGGAGGGCGGCCGATGCTCGAACATGTGCTGCGCGCCGCCAGCGAAACCGTCTCCCAGGCCAACGACACCGGCGCGGAATCCAGCAATGACGCGGAGGACCACAGTCCGCGCTACGTCGTCGTCCTCGGCCACGAGCGCGAGCGCGTGCAACAGTCCGTTCCCTGGATCCCCCCCGACGGCGCGATACGCTACGTCACCCAGGAGCCACAACGCGGCACCGGCGACGCCGCGCGTCACGCCCTCACCGCCTGGCAAAACAACACCCTCCCGCGAACCATCCTCGTCCTGTATGGCGACACACCCGTCGTCCGCGCCGAGACGCTCAGCCAACTCATGCGTGAGCACGTCGCCGGCGGCGCGACGCTTACCTTCCTGACGGGCATCGCCGACGGTCCCACCGACTACGGCCGCGTCCTGCGCGACAGCGCCGGGCGAGTAACGGGCATCGTCGAGAAGGCGCACGCGACGCCGGACGAGCTTGCCATCCCTGAGGTCAACTCCGGTATCTACTGCTTCGAGACCGCCTGGCTACGTTCACGACTGGACGGGCTGGAGCCGCACGACAACGGCGAATTCTACCTGACGGACCTCATCGCCGTCGCCGTCGCCGAGGAGCAACCCATCGCCACCGCCAGCGCCCCGCTCGCGGAGACCATCGGCGTCAATGACCGCGTACAGCTTGCCGAAGCCGAAGCCACCCTGCGGCAGCGCATCCTGGATGCCCTCATGCGTTCCGGCGTCACCATCGAAGACCCCACCACCACATATGTCCATGCCGGCGTGCGTGTCGGCGCGGACACCATCCTGCGCCCGGGAACGCGGCTCACCGGCGCGACGGTGATCGGCGAGCGTTGCGAGATCGGCCCGAACAGCGTCATCCGCGATTCGATCATCGGCGACGAGTGCGCGGTTATCGCCTCCTGGGTTGAGGAAGCGACGATGGCTGACGGCAGCTTCGTCGGCCCTATGAGCCACTTGCGGCCCGGCGCGCGGCTCGAAACCGGCGCGCGGCTGGGCAACTACGCGGAGGTCAAGAACGCGACGATCGGCCGCGACGTGCAGATGCACCACTTCAGCTACGTCGGCGACGCCACCATCGGCGCGCAGTCCAACGTCGGCGCCGGCGTCATCACGATGAACTACGATGGGCGAGAGAAGCACCACACCGAGGTTGGCGAGCGCGTCTTCCTCGGCAGCGACACGCTCCTGCGCGCGCCGCTCACGG
>DATEGV010000059.1:0-8854 GCA_035279925.1 Ktedonobacterales bacterium
CGGGATCGTTCCCGGCGCGAACGGGTGGGACACTGGCAGCGCAACCGCCTCCGGCTTGATCCAGTTCTACGCCAACCTGACCAGCGGCGTCCTGCTGAGCCAGACGGACCGCGCCGCATTCTTCACCCTGCTCCAACAGGCCAACGCGAGCGCGACGGGCACGCTGCTCGGCGCCGGGCGCGTTCCCGCCGGAAGCTTCCTCATCAGCGCGCAGACCCAGACATCGAGCGGGTGGGACACGAGCGCCAGCGGGATACTGCGGCTCGCCAGCGGCGCGCTGGTGGTGGCGGTGGCGGCGACGGACCAACCGACGCAGCAGGCGGGAGCGGCGCTCCTGGCGGGCTTCTTCGCGCAGGTGGACGCGCTTGCAGTCTGAGTGCATCGGAAGCCACACTACCAATCGAGCGGAAAGTTGCCACTTCGCGCAAGTAATCTCAACCGCTTCTCAATGCGCTCGCGCCTGCCGCGCCGCCGCGTACGAGTACACTGCGCTATGGAAGGGAGCAGCGCGAGGTATGGGCCGCCATGCCGCGTCTGCTCCGGCGTCTGGCAGGATAGGCCGAAAGCGAAGAGACTGGCGACGCAGACTGGCGCGCCCGCGCTGCTGGCGGTGAATGCGCGTTCAAGGGAGCACGACGATGGTGCGAACGGCGGTACGCGAGTCCTGTAGCGAAGAGGTGGCTCAGCGGCTGCGCTGGCACGTGTTGGAGAGCCGGCGCGCGGGCGCTGTGTGCTCCATCCTGACGCTCCACGTGCTCGATCATGCCGTGCGAACACGCGCCACGCCGCGCGAGGCGCCGCCGGTCGAATCGCTGCGCGAGCGTCTGCGGCCACTGATTCGCCACTCTGATATTACGGAGATGGATCCGCGGCTGGGTATGGCTATCGTCCTGCGCGGCGCGGATAAAGACGGCGCGCAAGCGGCCTATCTGCGCCTACGAGACGCCCTCGCCTCCCACGCCGTTCCCGGCGAGATCACGCAGAAAGTCGCGCTCGGCTACGCCAGCGGCTCGAACGAGTGGGACGCCGATTGCGCGCTCGACGGGGCTATTCGTCAGGCGTGGAAGCCCCGCACCGTCGTCGCGACGGTCCTCTCGCACGCCGGGCGTGAACGCATCGCCGAGGCGCTCGGCCCCGACGGTCATGTCTACAGCACCCGACCGGCGCAGACGCGCGGGCCTACTGCGGTAACGGTTACCGCCGCCACATCCGCGACTACGACATCCACGCGACAGAGCCATTTGCGACTGCTCCCCGTCGAGCGCGCCGGTGGGCCGGAGAGCGAGCCGCTGCGCGACCGCGCCCGCACGCTCGGCGTCCCCTTCGTGAAGTTGCCGTCGCGTCTGCCTGCCGCCTGCCGTCGCGCCTTCTCAGCTGAGGTGGCGCTGCAACTGCACGCGGTGCCGATTGGCCGCACGCGCGGCATGCTCACCGTCGCGATGAACGACCCCCTCGATCAGCAGGCGGTCATCCGCCTGGGCGCCGTCACCGGACTGACGATCTTTCCCGTCCTCGCCGCGCCCGACGACATTGAGCGCGCCCTGCGCCAGATCGGCTCGCTGTAGCCGCGCGACGCGACTGCGCGAGTACGCGGCCATACCGGACGTTTACCCGTCGCGGCGTGGACACGACTCACACTCAGCCGGCGAATAAATTCACGCCTGGAGGGCCTGCGGCCACGAAACCCGCCTGCGCGGGTTCGGACCAGTCGAGCCGCTGGCGGCGCCAATTGCCACAGCGCCATATATGGCCGGCGCACGAGACGGCATGCGAGCTGCACCCTGGCGCGTGGGCCAAGACCATCGCCGTATTCGGCGTTACAACATCGCTGCCCACTCGATGTACACTTCAGACTACCAACGCTATGGATGAGGATGTGGGTGGTGGCGGACGACGAAGCCGATGTGGCGGATACGGCGGGTACGGCGGAAGAGGAGCCGGCGGGCGAAGCCGTGACAGCGACGGCGACGACTGATCCTGGTGAGCCGGCGGTCAGCGGCGCGGTGGTGGATACGCCGCGACCATCGTCCGCGCGGTGGATGGGGCGCGTGGCCGGACGCGCGCGCGCAATCACCTGGGCGTCCAGACGTCGACGCGGGCTGCTGCTGGCGCTGCTCTGCGTAGTCATCTTCAGTGTCGTCGCGGGATCGGCAAGTGGGCGTCTCAAAGGCCAGGCGAAGCCCACGGTACGACAAGCGCGCCCAACCGTTACCGTCCAGCCGCGCCCGACGCCAAGCGCCACCCCAGCGCCGATCATGGACCTCGCCTCAGACGTCAGCCCGTTCGTCGGCACGCAGCCCGGCGGCCTGGCCTTCGGCTACGGCGGGGGCGGCGGCAACACCTTCCCCGGCGCGACGCTGCCGTTCGGTATGGTCCAGTGGAGCCCGGAGACGTACCCCGGTCCGGCGGCCTCCGATCCCGGCGGCTACCAGTACAGCGACGGCGCCATCCGCGACTTCAGCATGACGCACCTCAGCGGCGCGGGCTGCCGCATCCTCGGCGACGCGCCCTTCATGCCGACGACCTTGCCTATCACCGACGCGCCCACGAACGATCCCGGTCGCTACAGCGCCTCCTTCGCGCACGCCGACGAGACGGCCGCGCCTGGCGCGTACAGCGTGCGGCTCGGCACGGGCATACAGGTGGAGTTGACGGCGACGACGCGCACTGGACTCGCGCGTATTCAGTTCCCCGCTGGCCAGCCGGAGAACCTACTCGTCGCCTCCGGCACGGACCTCGGCGGCGTGTCCGACGCCCACGCGCAGATCGTGAACCCGACGGAGATCGCCGGTTCCGTGAAGAGCGGCCACTTCTGCGGGTACCTGCAGACCGCCTACACCGTCTACTTCGCCGCCCAGTTCAGCCGGCCCGCGACGGGGTACGGCGCGTGGCAGGGCGGCGGCGTGGCCCCCGGCGTCACCGCCGCGAGTGGCTCCGGCAGCGGCCTCTATCTGTCATTTACCCCGGCCAGCGATCCGCTGCTCGTGAAGGTTGGCGTCTCGTACGTCAGCAGCGCCAACGCCCTCGCGAACCTGGCCGCCGAGAATCCCGGCTGGGACTTCGACGCCACACGCGCCGCCGCGCGGGCGACTTGGGACGCGCTGCTCAATCACGTTGTCGTCACGGGTGGGAGCGCCGATGAGGAGCGGACATTCTATACGGCCCTCTACCACACGCTGCTCCAGCCCAACACCTTCAGCGACGCGAACGGCCAGTATATCGGCCTCGATAACCAGACACACGTGGCCGCCGGCTACGTCCAGTACGCGAATTTCTCCGGCTGGGACGTCTATCGCACGCAGATCCCGTTGATCGCGCTGCTCGCGCCGTCTGAGACGAGCGATATGATGCAATCGCTGGTGGCGGATGGGGAACAAGGCGGCGCGCTCCCGCGCTGGGATCTGGCGAATATGGACACCGGCATCATGGTGGGCGACCCGCTGACGGCGGCGCTCGCGGACGGCTACGCCTTTGGCGCGCGCGACTTTGATACGGAGGCGGCGCTGCGCGTGATGCTGGCCGGGGCCGGCGATCCCGGCATCGGCGTGGGCGTTGATGTCGAGCGGCCGGGTCTCGCGTCCTATCTCGCCGAGGGCTATGTCGCCGACGAGTACGCCTACGCCTCGGCCGCGACCTCACTCGAATACTACTCTGAGGATTACGCCATCGCGAGCTTCGCCTGGTACACGCATCATCCCGACGTGGCGCGGAACCTGGCGGCGCGGGCCGCCAACTGGGTGAAGCTCTACAATCCCGCCATCGGGTATTTCGAGCCGCGCAACGCCGATGGGACCTGGGTGCGCAGCCCAGGCGGCTCCGCGGACTACGGCTTCGTGGAGGGCGACGCGGCGCAGTATACCTGGATGCTCCCGTTCGATGTGGCGGGGCTGGCGAGGCGCATGGGCGGCCCGGCGGCGGCGATCCAGCGGCTCAACGACTTCTTCACGAACCTCAACGCGGGAGCCTACGCGCCGTATGCCTTCCTGGGCAACGAGGTCTCGCTCTGCGCGCCCTGGGAATACGACTATCTCGGCCAGCCGTGGCAGACGCAGGCGACGGTGCGCCGCGCGCTGACGCAGCTCTACGGCGATACGCCCGCCGCGATGCCAGGCAACGACGATCTCGGCGCGCTGTCCGCGTGGTACGTCTGGGGCGCGCTGGGTCTCTACCCGGAGACGCCGGGACTGAGCGGCTTCGCGCTGGGCAGCCCGCTCTTTCCCCAGGCGACGTTGACCATCGGCGGCGCGACGGTCCAGATTGACGCGCCGGGCGCGAACGCGGGAACGCCCTATGTGAGCGGGCTGACGGTGGATGGCGCGTCGTATGCGAGCCTCTGGCTGCCGTTCGGGACGCTGGCGCACGCGCATGACCTCGACTTCGCCCTCGGCGCGAAGCCCGACACGACGTGGGACACGGCTCCCGCCGACGCGCCGCCCTCGCTCTCGACCTGGACGTGGCCGCCGGTTGCGCCGCCCCCGCCGACGCACGAGGCGTAGGGGAGTTCAATTCCTACCGAGCGACATTTCTCAGCCGCTGGCTTCGTCAAGCCACTACCAGATGGTCTGCACGGAGGATAGAGTGATCTTCCGATCCTTACTAATGACGGGTACTCCAAGATGAAGAGCCGTCGCCGCGATAATCCTATCAGGCATGTCTGGAACGTCGGACCGAGCGATCAATCGCATGGTCTCCGCGATTGCGTCATCAAGTGGGACACCCACCAGAGCGCTTGTTGAATCGCGTAGTTGAGCCAGAGTACGGTTGAGTGCTTCGAGTGGAAGCCGCCCCTTCTCGACAAGATACACAAGCTCGACTACCGTGATGGTAGAGACGCCCACCTCACTACCGTTCGCAATGGTCTGGTCAATCGTATCTCTTGCCGTCTGCGACAGACGTGGGTCATTGAATAGCGCCCAGATCAGCGTATGCGTGTCCGCTACTACGGTTATCACAGCCAACCTTCCGCCATTTCGCGTCGCGCCTCCTCGATGTCTGCGTCAGACGGCGGAGGGCCCAGATCCGCACAGATGCCGATAAATGAGGTGTGAGATCTCGGCGACGCTTGAGTAGCCAGGTCACCTGCCAGACTTGAAATCAGTCTCGCTTTATCCTGCGCCGAGAGCCGAGAAGCAAGGCTTACAACCTCGTCCAGGGTCGAAGTGTTCTCCATACAGGCGCCCCCTCGTCGCGACACTGAGCCAATTTGGGCAACACTCAAAACGTCGGGATTCCACAACAATAAAGAGCGCGACACGCTGATGATACTACATGCGCACGTTATTGCGAACGGCCGCCGGTTGCGCCGCCCCCGCCGACGCACGAGGCGTAGGGGTATACTATCCACGACGTGACAATCATCATGCGGGACGGAGCGAAAACGATGGCGGCGCCCGAATCACAGGAGAGTGAACCGACTTGGCAAATATCCGCCGCGCTCAGGCGCGAGTTGCTCACCGCGCTCCTGGGTGGGAACTGTAAGACGGCGCGTATGACGTACGAAGAGTTCCTCGAATGGGCCGACGAGGACACGCTAGCGGAGTGGGTGGATGGAGAGGTGGTCATGGCGAGTCCAGCCAGCCTGCGGCACCAGTTGATTATCAACTTTCTGCTAGAGGCTCTAGGCGCATACAATCGCGTTCACCCGTTGGGCCAACTGATTGACGGTCCATTCCAGATGAAGCTGGCGACTTCTGGCCGTGAGCCGGATGTGATCTTCGTCGCGGCGGCGCATCTCGACCGCCTGAGGCCGACCTATCTGGATGGCCCGGCGGATCTCGTCGTCGAGGTGGTCTCGCCGGAGAGTGTCGGGCGCGACCGTGGCGACAAGTTCTATGAGTACCAGAGCGCTGGCATTCCCGAATACTGGCTGATTGACCCACAGACACTACGCGCGGAGTTCTATCAGCTCGACGCGAATGCGAAGTATGCGCTGGTTTCTCCCGACGCTGACGGCGTCTACCATTCGCGCGTCGTGCCGGGCTTCTGGCTGCGCGAGTCCTGGCTCTGGCAGGAGAATCCGCCGAATGTGGAGGATGTCCTGCTGGAGATTGACCCGGAGGCCTACGGTCAGCATCTACTCGACAAGCTACGCAGGCATGGCATGTTGCCAACAAACCTTGACGAAAGCTAGCAAGAGGAAAGAGTCAAACCGCTGGTCCTCACAAGTGAATGCGGCGTTCACGGCGTGACGCGGGCCAATAATACCGCCTCTGACTTGACAAGCCGTGCCCGTGCAGCTTCCTCGACAGCCAGGAGCAAGGTATCTGTCGAACTCAGTTGCTGACGAAGCCACGTCATATTCGCGATTATGATTAGCTTGTGCTTCGGTCTCGTTGTGGCTACGTTTACCAGTCTCATTGCCTCGGTCATGCGGCCGCCGCGCAGGAAATTGATGTCCAACGTAGGTGATTCGACTGTGTCGAACACGATCACTTCGAATTCGAGGCCTTGGAACTTGTGAATAGTTCCGGCGCGAATCTGTTTGTCCAGTTTTGCTTCACGTATGGCCCTCTGGAGGCGACGGGCTTGGGCATTATAGGGTGCTACAATGCCTACTCGATAACCATCCTCCTGCAAGGATTTGGGATCTCGCGTCGGCAAGGATCTGAGCGCATCAGTTGCACATTTCATGGCGCACTGAATGTGATATTCGTTGACTTTGGACTTGAAGTATCGTTGCGCTGTAGGGTTCTCATCGCCTGAGTCAACGAGCACTAGAGGAAAACCTTCCTCCGGAGCTACTCGATCATAATTGCCACTCTGTGGCCGGTTCGGAGCGTCTATAATCTTACCATCGTATACATGCTTTCTCGCAATAACCGAAATGCGGCTGTCCATTCGAAATTGCTCTTGCAGTAAGCAGCTATCGGCGTCACCACGTTCGGCACTGGCAAGAGTAACCTGGGCTACGCCAAAAAGATCCCGCTGAAGCCACCTCTTTGCGGCAGTCGAATTGCTCGTCGCAATCGGAGACAATTGATACGGGTCACCAAAGTATGTTGCCTGTTGGGTGGCCCGGGTAGTTGCATAAAATACTGCCGGCAATGGCGCGATTGAGATCTCGTCTATTATGACGACATCGAATGCTCGCTCCCGAATCACTTTGGATGTGTAGGCCTTGGTCAGCGTAGTCGCGACTACCTGCGCTTGCGATACTATGCGCTCGGCTACCTCCGCCATTTGCACCTCAATATCAGCAAGTTGGGCAGTTAAGCGAGTCTCGGCATCTTGTGTCGCCCTCTGCAACCTGCCCAAATCTGCCTCAACATTTTGACGCTTGGCATCGCCTGTCGTAATATGCTCGTCCAATCCTGAGTATTTGTCCTTGAGCGCGTTGATTTTGTCCGCCGCATCTGAGGAAGTGGCCTTGTTTTCCAGCTCATGATCTCTTGACTCTAGCTTGGCAAGTTGTTCCTCGGTCATTTCAATCTCGCGATGCATACTATCCATGCGGCGTTGGGCGTCCTCGAGCGTGTTCGTTAGTTGCCAGATACGCTGCTTCTTACCGGCGAGTTCGCTAGCCAGTTTACGAGGATTCGCCCGCTTGACTACGCGTTCGAGAGCGCTCATCTTAATTGCATTCGCGAGCAGTTCTCCGAGACGCTTCTCTTCCAACTGAGTCTGCTCACGAACATGCGCCCATTCGGCTTGTTTGGCGACCGTGGCGCCAAGTTGACCTCTGACCGCTTCCAATTTTCTACGAAGGCTGAGAAGTTGGCTTGATATCTGATTACGTTCAGCTGTAATTGTCTGATGCCTTCGCGATTCTTCTTCAAAGAGTATGGTCCAGCTGTCTCGAATTGCTTCGCGCTCGGCCACCAACCGCTGCCGCTCTTGCGTCCATTGTTCTCCATAACGACTCTGTTCCGCACGTGCCGCTCTCACCGGACGTAGAGCCTCCTCTAACGTGTTCTCGATGACGCGCCTCTGGCGTTCCAAGTCTTGCGACATGCGACGTGCGACATTGCGAGGATTGACATACTCGTGATTGTTGACTGCCTTAGTTTGAGAGGGGCCGAATCGTATAATACTTCCCTCCAATAGGGCCTGATCTCCAGCGGTATATTCCGCTAGCTTTAGTATCGCGTTGTCCACAGCGATGTTCGTATGGGCCGCGATGAGTACAGTACGACCAGCTCGTACATGCTGCGCGGCAACCTCAGCTAGTGTCGAGGTCTTGCCAGTCCCTGGAGGTCCTATGATGTACGCCACCTCACTGCCCAGCGATAGTTCAGTGGCCGCTTTCTGGGATTCGTTTGGTTTAAAGTTGGAGCTCGGTTGAAATGGCGACTGCGAGCGTGCGGCTTGAAATCCAGGCAACTTGAATGCCTTTGCTGCCAATCGGGCACTACTTCCGTCCATAGAATCAAGTTCGTCGCGAAGGCGCTCGTAGAGCCAGGTTGGATCTTCCAGGAGAAACAATTCTTTGAGTGCGGGCTCCGGAAGCATGAGCGCACTCGCGATCTTGATCGCCATGCCTGTTGAGTTCACGACTGAACCATCAATCCGCGTACCGTCAGAAAGTACAATCTTGATTGTCGCGTCATCGGCAGGTTCCCACGGTTGATCAAGGTCAAACGCATAGATATACTGCCCGCTTTGACTCGCCAATAGTGTCCCGTTGGTAGCCTTTCGGCGAGTCTCCCTCTCGCGACGATGGATCTGGTCAATTTCGTCGCTGAGCGCAGTTTTCATGTCTCGCAACATGGCCACCAACTCGGGAGATCGGACAGGTTGTTCCGCGCGGCGTTCGCCTCCGAAACCAGGCCCAGGTCCAACTGGGTCAACGAGCTCCTTTGTTAGTCTTTCCTGCCAACCAAGTTTGGTCGCGTCGATATAGATGTAAATGCGATCT
>DATEGV010000060.1:0-9162 GCA_035279925.1 Ktedonobacterales bacterium
CCGCCTGGCGCAGCAGACGGCGTTCGCCGCTGAGCCGCATCCCGCGCCCAACCGGCGCGCGCGCGCACCCATCCCGCCGCAACCCGCGCTCGTCGAGTATCGCGAGCCGGCGCGTGCGCTGACGCCGCCGTGGCAGCCGGCGAATCGCTTCCCCGTCCCGTCGCGTCCGGCGCGTGTCTCCGGCGAGCTGAACGCCGGCGTCCATGACCTGCACCCGCGCTACGTCTTCGAGTCGTATATCATCGGCTCCGCGAATCGGCTGGCGTTCGCCGCCGCGCAAGAGGTAGCCGCGTTCCCCGGCGAACGCTACAACCCGCTGTTCGTGTACGGCGGCGTCGGATTGGGGAAGACGCACCTGCTACACGCCATCGGCCACCATGCGCGCGCCGCCGGCCGCTCCGTCGTCTACGTCACGGCGGAACGCTTCACCAATGAGATCATCGAAGCGATCCGGCACGGCGCCACCAACGAGTTTCGCGCGCGCTACCGCGCCGTAGATGTGCTGCTGGTGGATGACGTGCAGTTCATCGCCGGCAAAGAGTCCACCGAGGAAGAGTTCTTTCATACGTTCAACGCCCTGCACGACGCCAACAAGCAGATCGTGCTGAGCAGCGACCGCGTGCCACAGTCCATGCACCACCTGCACGACCGGCTGCGCTCGCGCTTTAGCTGGGGCCTCATCGCGGACATCCAGCCGCCCGACTATCAGCAGCGCGTGGAGATCCTGCGCGCCCGGGCGGAGAGCCAGGGCATCACGCTTCCGGAGGACGCGCTGGTCTGCCTAGCCAAGCCGGAGTGTGAGAATATCCGGGCACTGGAGGGCGCGCTCAATCGCGTAGCGGCGCACGCGCGGATGCTCGGCCAACCGCTGGATGTGCGTCTGGTGGCGCAGGCGCTGGCTCCCCTGGGCGACGCGCTCAAAGAGGACCGCCCGATTGACAGCGACGCGGTGCTGAGCGCGGTCTCGCGTCAGTTCGCCGTCACGGTGGACGCGCTGCGCGGGAAGTGCCGCGAGCATGCGGTCGCCTGGGCGCGGCAGGTGGCGATGTACGTCCTGCGCGAGGAGACCTCCGCCTCGCTCTTGCAGATCGGCCAGTGGCTCGGCGGCCGCGACCACACGACGGTGATGCACGGTTGCGCGCGGGTGGGCCAACAGATCGCCAAAGACGAACGCTCCCGCGCGGACGTCTCCCTCATCCGCGCCGGCCTGCGCGCTTGATTCCGAAGTCAGGCGAATCCATAGCGTGCGCGCCTGGCTTCAGCCCGCATCCCGTCTCGTGCGCCGGCCATTGATGGCCGCGAGCGGCTTCCCGTCCCGTGCGCCGCCCGTTTACAGCCGTGAACGGGCATGCCACTTGACATCTGCCCATTTTCGACCTATCATTTATAAACCGACTAGATAGTATGCAAATAACGAGAGGACCAACACCATGCCAGCGGTCAAGACCGAAATCCATGAGTACACCGTCACCAGCGCCCCAAGTCTGGACGTGCGCAACAACGCCGGAGCCGTCACGTTTACTCCCGGCGCCGAACACCAGGTTATCGTCCGCGTGACAAAGCGCGCGCGCGGCGGCATCTTCCGCGCGGTGAGCGAGAGCGACCTCGACAAGGTGATCGTCACCATCGCGCAGGAGGGCGACCGCATCATCGTGGACACCGAGCGCGCCTCGCGCTCATTCCTCAAGAATGTCGAGATTGACCTGGACATCACCACGCCGGCAAGCTCAAACGTCACGCTGCAACTGAACGCGGGCAACGCGCTTCTGCGTGATCTGCGCGGGCGGCTCAACGTACGGGTGAACGCGGGCAACTTCGACGCGCGCGGCGTCACCTGCGTGGGCGAGTGCCGCTTCGAGGTCAACGCCGGCCATCTGGAGCTCGCGGGCGCGGCGGAGCGCGGCGCGTCGCTGGATGTGCAGGTCAACGCCGGCATCGCGCGGTTGCGTCTCCCGCGCGAGACGCCACTGACCCTGGACGCGAAGACCACCGCCGGCGCGCTGGAGGTCACGGGCTGGCAGGTCGAGAAAACGCGCGAGATCGCACAGCACACCGCGTATGGCCCGCTCGGCGCCGAACCGGCGGGAACGCTGCGCATCCGCGTCAACGCTGGCACGGCGTCCGTGACCGCGGAGTAACCGCCCGCTACGACCCGGGCGTGGCCACGGACGCTCCACTGGGCGCGCCTGGCGCCGCCAGTGACGTGAAGGTAATCGTTTCGGTCGCCAGCGTGGTCACCTTGTCCACAATCGGGTTGCTCAGCGCGTAGGTCGTTGTGAACGAATCCGCGACCGACCGCGCCGCGCCGTTCGGTCCCACCGCGCTGGTGACGTTGTTCACGGTGATGGGGTTGGCGCCCGCCGAGGGACCGGAGACCGCGACCGTCAGCGCGCCCATCGGGGCGGGAGCCGCGCCGCCATCCAGGCTGGAGACCGCCATCGGCAGCACGCCCGCCGTCAGCGTGGCGCCATGCAGCGTCGGCTGGTAGAGCGACTTATGGGTATGCAGGATGCTCAGGGTGATGTCGCGTGGCGCGGCCAGCCCCTGATTGCGCGCGACGAAATCGTATTGCACCGTCATCGTATGCGCGTCCACCAGCGTCGCGATCTGGATGACCTGCCAGCCGGCGCCGCTGATGGTCGAATAGACCTGATGATGCGCGTCGTCCTGGCTGTAGCCGTGCATGTTGTCCCAGAGGTTGCTCACGTGGCCGTCAACGCTGATCGTCGAACTCCACTCCGCGTAATTGAGCACCTCGATGTTATCGAAGATGAGGTCCGGTCGCTGCGTTCCCGCGTTGTGCTGGAAGCTGAGCTGTAGCGGCCCATTGCTATAGGCGGTGACTCCGTGATACAAGTCGGTCTGCGCCGTCGTGATGGCCAGCACGCCATGAAAGTGCACGACCGCGAGTAGCAGCAGCCCGGCGAGCAGGACCACCGGCGTGATAAGCTTCGTGACGATGCGGCGCAGGCGCGCGTTCAGGCGCTGGTCGCTCATGTAGCCGCGTAACGACCGCAACGTGTCGCGGGCGCGTTCGCTCGCCTGGAGCGGTCGCCCGCCGCGATGACCGTCCTGCTGATTCGGCGCGACGGTTCCCATATCTCTCCCTCCATGTGACTCGTATATGTACCGAATTCGGCCAGATTGTCGGCGGACTCGGCGGCCTTCAGCCCGCATCCCATCTCGTGCGCCGGTCATTCATGGCCGCGACAACTCTTCCAGGCCCGTGATGACGCGCTCACCCTGGCACGACGACGCGCGGCAGCGGTGTCGTATCGCTTGGTTCCGGGAGCGCCTCCGCTCGCCGCGCCGGCTCTAATCGCCCGCTTTCGTCATTGTCGCGGGGAGCCACAGGCGCGGTTCGCCGTCGCGCCGCCCGCGCCGGCCAGATCATCGCGGCGACGCTGAGCGCGAAGAACACAACGCCAAGGACCGCCGTGCTGGTCTGGTCGAGCGTAATGTTGTGCCACGGCACAAACGGCGACTCGAAGCCCGTCAGGTTCGTCAGGGTGATGACATCGGCGCGGGCGCCGAAGACCATGTGATACAGCAGCCACAGGAACCGATCAATCGGCACGCGCATGATCGCAAAGACCAGCGGCACAATCCAGAACAGCCGGTAGAACCAGCGCCACGCGCCTCCCACCTGTCGCGCCTCCAGCCAGACGAACGGCAAGATCACCAGCGCGTACTGCTCGTTGACGAGCTTGGAGCCGACAAGAAACGCCGCCAGTGTCACGATCACCATGCGATTGAGGCGCATGTCGGCGGTGTAACAGTGCCAGTAGGCGAGCAGCAGCACGATCGCGAGCGTGGCCGTGCCAAACGCGCCAATCGCCAGGCTCAGCGGATCGAGATTGGTTCCCGGCGGGAAGAACTTCCACAGTCGCCAGTACTGCTGCCAGGTCATGCCGCCGCCGACGCGCCCGCTGTGAAAGCTGAGCACGTAGAGCAGCCCCTTCAGAAACGGTCCCAGCAATACGAGGCACGCCGCGATGTAGGCGCCAACAAAGAGCGCGATCTCATGGACGGGACGCTGCTTCTTTATCATATAGAGGACGAGCGTCGGCGCGACGATGGCAGGGATGAACTTCACCATCGTGCCGAACGCGAGCGCCAACGCCGATCGGCCCACCTGCTCCCGCTGCATCCAGTACACGCTCAGCACCAACCCAACGACCATCACGGCGTCGAAGGTCCACGCGCCGCTGATCAGCAGCACGTATGGATTGAGCAGGTAGTCGCGGAAGCCGCGCACCGTGCCCGACATGCGCGCCAGCACGGCGGCGATCACGAAATCGGCGATCCACACGGGCAGCTTGAGGAGGAAAAAGAAGTCCAGGCCGAGCGACGGCAGCGCATGCGTCCCGGGAACCGGGATGAAGTACGTCGCGGCCGGATGCAGCCAGGCGTAGAGGTGCGCCAGCGGAAAGTAGATGTACAGCGGGACCGGCGGATAGGCGTAGTATTCGTAGCTGGTGTCCCACCCGGAGGCGCTGGCGATATGCGAGAGATACGCCATCGTGGCGTAAGGTGAATGGTTGTGCGCCAGGTCTATGAAGGTGTTGTAATCAACGGTCAGATCCCAGTAGTGTCCGATGGGCAGCAGCACGAGCCGAAGCGCCAGGGCGAGCAGCGCGATGATCCACAGCAGCCGCCGGCGTCGCGCGCCAACCGTCACCCACGGAGCCGCCAGACCGTCGTCGAGTGGCAACGGAGCGTCCGTCATTACACCGGCTCGCGTCTCCGGCGCGCTTGAATCGAGCAGGCTGATCCTCCGCACACAATCCTCCACGCAAACGCCGAGCGCGAGCGTGCCCATGACGATTCCCGCGCCCAAGAATCTGGCGTCTCGCGGCAATCCTTGATCTTTTCCACATCCTGAACAACCGCGATGGGGAAGCCTCGGCGCCAGTGCTAATTCGCGGACCGCGACGGCTGTAATACGCGCCGGTACAGATCGGTGGCGAGCAGTCCGTGCGGGTCGCACCGATATTTGAGTAACATGAACCGTGCCAGAGTCGCTTGTGCAATCATGCGCGCGGCCTGCGCATGCGTGAGGGTGCTATCCTTGGCGAAGTAGCAGCGACCGCCGTGATCGGCCAGGATATCATTGAGCGTGGCAAGCAGTGAGAGCAGGCGCAGCTCGTCGCCGGCCCGGACGGGAAAATCGAGGGCGAGCGAATAGCCGTCGCCCAGATAGCTGAGCAGGAAGTCGTCGGCGCGGTGCTTCTTGAGTACGGCGAGTGAAGGAACGAGTCCCGCCGCTTGCGCGCGGCTGAGAAACTGCCGGAACGCCGGAGCCGCGGCCTCGCCCGGCACGAAGCTCTGATGCTGAATGAGGCCGCCGGGCCGGTAGGCGTCCTTCCAGTTGGGGATGGCGTCCAGCGGAAAGTTGGCCGCCGCGTAGGTGGTGAGATGCGAGCCGCGTCCGCTGGCGATGCGCCCACGAGTCCACTGCGCGCGGTTCGCCAGCCAGACACCGGGCGCCGTCGTCAGGGGCCGCGCCAGCCGGGGCAGCCAGCCTGCCGGCAATCGCCGCGCGAGGCCACGCCCCTCCAACTGTGCGGCGACGCTGAGGCTACGCGCCGGGTGTGGGTCCTCTCCAGGCGCGAGGTCCACCCCCGCTTTGAGCAGCCCTCGGCCCAGTCGCGCGCCACGTGCGCTTGTGTCGAGCCAGGCGACGAGGTCGGTCGCGTCCGTCGCGGCGGCGTCCAATGCGGCCATGAGCGCGTCCAGCGAGTCATGCGCCGTCTGTTGCTCACGCAGCAGGCCGGAGTGGATGCGTCGCGCCCGCAACGTGACCGACGTAAAGCAGCCGAGCAAACCCATACCGCCGATGGCCCCGGAGAAGATGTCCGCGTGTTGGTCACGCGAGCAGGTGAGCGTCTCTCCGGTAGCTAGCAGCAGATCGAAGGCGAGCACGCTATCGCCGAAGCTGCCGACCCGCCAGTTGTTCTTGCCGTGGACGTTCATCGCGGCGGCCCCGCCGAGGGTAACGGCGCTCGTGCCGGGAACGACCGTCGGCCACCAGCCGTCGGGCAGGAGGCGCTGCCAGAGTTGCGCGATGGTGACTCCCGGCTCGGCGATGACAACGCCACTCACCGGGTCCCAGGCCAGGATACGATTCAGCGCCGTGCAATCCAGCACGGTCTGGCCGGCGTTGAGGCTGGCGTCGCCGTAGCTACAGCCGGCCCCGCGTAGCGCCACCGTCTCGCCGCGCGCCTCCGCCTCCGCCAGGACGCCGGCGATCTGGCCGATGGACTGGACGCGCGCAACCCGGCACCGCGCGCGGTCGCGCATGCCCCAGCCTTCGAGGGTCTCCATCTTGGCGAGTGGACGTGTTGGCACGGCTCCAGCTTTCACGAGCGAACGACTCTGCCATAGACTGTATCATGCCGGCGTCCGCGCGACACACCGGCGCCTTCATTCGGACGCGGCGCGCGATTGCCCGTCGGCAGCCTGTTCGATAGGCAGGGTGAACCAGAAGACGCTGCCCTTGCCTGGCGCGCTCTCGACGCCGACCTGCCCGCCGTGGCGCTCGATGATGGTCTTGCAGATGTAGAGACCGAGGCCTAGCCCGATGCCGGAGCCACTCTGCTGCTCGACGCCCGGCACACGGTAGAAGCGCTCGAAGAGGCGTCCCTGTTCCGGCGCCGCGATGCCCGGCCCCTCGTCGCGCGTCTCGACGCGCACGGCGCCGTTGCGTACACGCACACGCACGGCGACCGCCGACTCCGGCGGCGAATACTTGAGGGCGTTGCTCAGGTAGTTCGTGATGACCTGGTCAATGCGGTCGCTGTCCACGGAGACGATGAGCCGGCGGCGCGTGGATTCCAGCGCAATCTCGCGGTCCGGCCACACCGCGCGCTGCTCCTCCACGGCTTCCGAAATGATGGCGATGAGATCACGCGGTTCGGGCAGGAACTCAAGCTTGCCCGCGTGGATGCGCGAGACATCCAGGAGATCGTTCACGAGCCGGCTCAGGCGGCGCATCTGCCGATCGGTGCGACGAATCAGCGTGGTGATCGGCTCGACGAGGCCGGGCAGACGCTCCGGCTGGCTCCCATGATCGGCGCTGGGTGTCGCCGCCGCGACGACCTGCCGCATGCGCCGCTCGATCAATTGGACGTTCGCCTGCATCGAGGTGAGTGGGGTCCGCAACTCGTGGCTGGCGACTCCCAAAAACTCATCCATGAGCCGGTTGGCCTCGGTCAGCGCGAGCGCGGCGGCCTGCGCCTCGGAGCGCTCCCGTAGCAACCGCTCGCGTTCCAACGCCACCGCCCCCAGTTGCGCGACAGCGCCCGCCAGCGCCATTTCATCGGGCGTAAACACATGCGGCGGGCCACCATAGTCGAGTGAGAGCATGCCGACGAGGCGGTTGCCGGCGCGCATCGGAGCGATCAGTGTCGTGGTGACGCCGTAGGGGTTGGGCAGGTCGCGGAAGCGCGGCTCCGTCATATCCACCGTGAATACCTCGCCCGCCCGGAACCGCGCCAGTTCGTCGGGATCGGCTCCATCGCCCAGGCGCATGCCGTGGCGCTCGATCTCGCGCTGCTCCGCCCACCAGCGCTTCTCCTGCTCCGGCTCCAGGCCCACCACCGCCACCGCGCGCAGCAGCTCCGTCTCAGGCGCGACCTCAGTAATGCCGACGCGACGGCAGCCCAGGACGCCACAGGTGAGCAGGGCCAACCGATGCGCAATCATCCGTTCGGCGCTTGCTGAGACCTCCGTCGGTGGGGTCTCCTCGACGTAATCGGCGTCCGCGGCCACGTCGAACGCCGTCTCGTGAGGCAGTGTGACGAGCGTCTGCGCCATTTCAAGCAGGGCGTCGAGCGCCTCGCGCGTGCGCTGTTCGAGTTGCCGGCGCTCGGTCACATCCTGGTAGATGGCGATGCCGCCGACGATCGCGCCCGCGCTGTCGCGCAACGGCACGCCATTCAGACTCATGCTGAGCCGTTCGCCCTCGCGGGTGAGGAACCACACGTCGGCGTCGGCGCCCATGACGCTTTCGCCGCGCAGAATGCGCGACACGGGCCAGCGTTCCGGCGGCAGCGGTTCGCCGCGCTCATCCAGCAAGACCTGAGTGAGCAGGCGATCGGCGAATGGCAGCGTGTGGGCGCCGACTCCTCCGGCGCGGGCATACAGCTCGCGGGCGGCATGATTGACGCGCGTGACGCGGGCATCGGTGTCGAAGAGGACGACGGCGGCGGTCATCGCCTCGAAGATCCCCTCGAGCTCAGCGGCCCGCGCGGTCGCTTCGCGCTCCAACTCGCGCCGCTCGCTCACATCGCGGTACACCACCACCGCGCCCGTCACCACACCATCACCGTCTCGCAGTGGGGCAGCGTTCACGCTGGTCTGGATCTCGGTCCCATAGAAGGTGGCGATCCGCAGATCAACGGCGGCAGGGCCGGTCAGTGTTTCACCACGCAACGCCCGCATCTGCGGCAAAGCGTCGAGCGGCATCGCGGCGCCGTCCGCGCCCGTCACACGCAAGCGGGCGAGGCGCTCTCGCTGGGACAGCGCGCTGAATCCAGGCGCAAGGTGGTAGCCAAACAATTTGTTGATGGCGCTATTGATGCGCACGATGTTGCCGTCCGGGCCATACACCGCGATGCCATCAGTGATGGTATCGAGAATAGTCTCCACCTCGGACGCGCGCTGTTGCGCCGCCGCCTCTTTCGCGAGCACTTGTTGACGCGCGCGCACCTGCTCGGTGATCTCGATAGCGGTGCCCAGCAGAGCGGTGATGGCTCCCCGCGCGTCGCGCAGCGGCCGCAGACTCCACTTATACCAGCGCGGTTCCGGCTCTGGCGGCAGGATGGCCGGGAACTCTTCGACAACGACCTCCTGACCAGTGTCGCGCACGCGCTCGAAGATCACCCGGACCCGCGCGCCGGTATCGGCGTCAAAGAACTCCTCAAGAGTGGCGCCGACGGCCGAGCCACGCGCCCGCATATCTGGTCCGGTGAGATCGAGATAGGGCGCGTTGTGGCGCAGACAGCGGAAGTCATCGGAGACATCGAAGAGGACGATGCCGAACGGCGTGGAATTGATGATACCCTCGGCGAGATCGCGTTGCTCGCGCGCCACGTGTTCCAACCGCCGCAGCTCGGTCACATCCTGGAAGACGACGACGGAACCGGGCGACGCGCTTCC
>DATEGV010000061.1:0-2935 GCA_035279925.1 Ktedonobacterales bacterium
CGCCGAGCGAGCCGCCACTGGACGCGCCGCGCGTGCGGTTGGAGACGCGCCGCACGGAGCAGACGAACCTCTGCCTCTACATGCCCGGACTCTCGCGTAAGGACCCGGACTACTACGCCCTTGGGTTGCTCAACGCGATCCTTGGCGACGGTATGAGCTCGCGGCTCTTCTTGACGGTGCGCGAGCAGCAGGGACTCGCCTACGATGTGAGCAGTGGACCACTTCACTATCACGACACGGGCGCGTTCGTCGTCTACGCGGGCGTCGAGCCGAAGCGGGCGCACGCGGCGGTGCGGGCGATTCTTGCGGAGTTGGCGCGGATGCGCGCTGAGCCGGTGCGCGCCGATGAACTCTCCCGCGCGAAAGAGTACACCAAGGGACGGATTGCGCTGAGTCTGGAGGATACGCACAGCGTCGCCTACTGGCTGGCCGGAAGTGAGGCGATGCTTGGCGAGGTGCTCGACCTCGACGAGCTGCTGGGCCGATTCGACGCGGTGACAAGTGACGATATTCAACGGCTCGCGCGGGCCCTCTTCGCGGACGAATGGTTCCGTCTGGCCGCCATCGGTCCCAACAGGAGCAGCCTCACCTTCGAGCGGGCGCTACACCTGTAGGGCGCCTGCTACTCTTTGGCGTCGCCCACGGCGTCCACCGTGTGGGGTGGGGCGCTTGGGGTCGCGGCTGCGCGCGGCGCCTCATCGTTCGAGGTGACACCGAGCGTCTGCGAGAACTGGCTCAACTTGGACATCGCGGTCTGCCGTGGGGTGTCTTCCTCGGCCCCCGTCAGCGCCGACCAGCTCATCTCCTTGGTCGCCTCGCGAAACTCTCTGAACGCCTTACCGAAACTGGAGCCCATCTCGATCATGCGCTTCGGGCCGAACACGAGCAGGGCGACGCCCAACAGTAGAATCATCTCAGGCAAATGGCCGAACATTAGGACGCTCCCTCTACCGCGCAGCCGCGCCAACTCAAGCGCAAGCCGTGCGTTCACATGTACTACGTACACTCATTACGTTATACACCGCGATAGGACAGGTGGGCGAGGAGGTTCAACCGGTCCGGTCGTCCCGATATGGCCCGCTCGCCAGCTCTGGATGGCGCGGCCAATAGGGGTACGACGTTTCGCGGCGCGGGCGGGTCTTCATGAACGGCCGCAACAGCAGCGCGATGATCAAGCCCGCGATGAAGCCGCCGATGTGCGCGAAGTACGCGACGCCACCCATCTGCACCTGCGACGGATTCAGACTCTGCAAGCCACTCACTAGCTCCAGCGCGAACCACAGCCCAATCACGATGAAGGCCGAGAGCCGCGCGAACGTGATGAAGAAGCCGAGATAGATCAGCGTTCGCACCTTCGAGCCGGGGAAGAACACGAGATACGCGCCCAACACTCCGGCGATGGCGCCACTCGCGCCGAGGTTTAGCAACATCGAATTCGGCGCGACGGCAATCTGGGCGACCGAGGCGACCAGTCCGCAGAACAGATAGAAAATCAGGTACCAGACATGTCCGAGCCGATCCTCGACGTTGTCGCCGAAGATCCAGAGGTAGAGCATGTTCCCGCCGATGTGGAGCAAATTGGCATGCAGGAACATCGAAGTGAGCAGAGTCAGGTAGACGGGACTTGGCTCACCATATGAGCACCCTGGAAAGGCGAGCGCCTGCCCATGCGTGACCGCATACGGGACCGCCGAGTACGCTTGTTGGAAGCAAGTGCCGTAGCGTTGCTCCGCTATGAAGACGAGGATGTTCGCCACGATCAGCGCATAGTTGACTACGGGCAAGCGCCGGCGTGGCCCCGGATCGTCGCTTATGGGAAGCATGCGCGCCTCCTGACCGTCACACGAAGAACAGATCCGCCGCAACGTCAATCAATTGCGGCGTCAACCGAGGCGGCGTCTCGAAGTAGCGCGCCGCCGCCGCCACCAGGCGCACCAGCTCAACTGGATGGCTCGCGCGCACGGTGCGGCCCGGCCGACTGTAGTGCGCGTCCACAAGATGGTCACACCCGGCCTGCATGTACTCGACATTCGACATGGCGCAGGCCCGCCGCACGAGCTCCTCGAACTGCTCGCGATTCGGGTTCGCCAGCGCCACCTTCGCCGGAATCCAGCGCAGCGCGGACTCGCTGAGCAGCGCGCTCGCATCCCGCGTCGTGGCGAAAACCAGGAGGCAGGTGAACGGAAACGCGATCTGCTGCCCATCAACGGTAGTCAGATAATCCAGGCCGCGCGAGAGTGGATCGTGCAAGCGCGAGAGCAGCTCATCCACGCGCCCTTCACGCGCGCCCAGATCGTCCAAAAACAGCACGCCTCCAGCCGCCTTCAATTGGAGCGGACAGTCGTAATAGTGCCGTGTCGGATCGAAGAGAAGTTCCAGGTCGCTCATTGAGATCTCCAGCCCGGCGCGCACAAACGGCGTCTGGCAACAGACCCAGCGCTCGTCCATCTTCTGGCCGCCGAGGTCAATTTTCGCGGGGCGGTGGGTGCTTGGGTCGAGAACGCGCAGGATTTGCCCGTCAATGACTACCGCGTGCGGCACCAACACATTGCCCGCGTACATCCGGCTGATCGCGCTCGCGACGGCGGATTTTCCACTACCTGCCTGCCCCGTCAGCAGGAGCGGACCTCCTGATTCGAGGGCGGCGCCCACGCGGTCCGCGCTGTCGGTCGAAAGCACGAGATGCGCGAGTCCGCGCCGCACGTCGGCCCGCGACACGCTGCGTCCGCTCATGGCCTGCTGGCGCAGCATGCGCTCGAACGCGCCCAGCGAGACCGGCGCCGGACCCACATAGCCATTGTGCTGTTGCGCCTTGCGATCAATCTCCGCGCCGCGCTCCGTCGCGCGCAGTCGCATGCCGGCCAGGCCGAGCACCGAGTTGCCGGAACCCTGCAAGTCAACAAGTCCATCCTTGCGCAGCGACGCTAACGACTCC
>DATEGV010000062.1:0-4912 GCA_035279925.1 Ktedonobacterales bacterium
GAGGATGAAGAACGGACAGCGCGGAGGCACGCGGGTCCGTCGCCGCGTGGCGTGGAGTGCGGCCGGCGGAGCGGCGTGGAGAGCGGCCGGCGGTTGAAACCGCGCCTAGAGGGCCTGCGGCCACGAAACCCGCCTGCGCGGGTTAGGGAGAGGAGCTGGTGTGGGATGGAGTGATCGCGGGAACGGGGGCGGGTTCAGGCTCGTACGCGGCGATGAGCGAGCCGAGGCGGTGATGGTCCTTTTGGTTGCGCACATAGGCGAAGAGCGCCGGCAAGCCATTGGCGCTTGCGGAAAACGCGCCATAGCCCCCTTGCCACTTGAAGAACTCGATGGGCGCGAGCCGGTGCGTCGCGAGGTGGGACGACGCGCCTTTGAGGCGTTTGACGAGTGTGGCGACAGCCAGGGTGGCGGGTAATTGTACGACGAGGTGCACGTGATCTTCCACGCCACCAATCGCGAGCATCGCGACGCCGTTTGCGCGGCAGGTATCCTCAAGACACCGGTAGACTCCCCGCTCACTCTCACCAACCAACAACGGCAACCGATCCCAGGTCGCCCACACGAGATGAACGTACAACGCGATGCGTGTGTCCCGCATGTCATCGCCCCCTACCCGCGATTCACGCCGCCTCTCTCAAACCCGCGCAGGCGGGTTTCGTGGCCGCAGGCCCTCCAGGCGCGGTTTCAACCGCCGGCTTGCCGCCGACACATCGCTAGCAACCGCCCGCTCATTCGTCCTCCAGCCAACCGAGCTGGTCTGCCAGGGGCGGTGTTGCGACGCTCTCTCGGCGCCAACGCAACAGAGTCTCCTCTGCGTCGTCGGGCAGATCAGGCATAGAGCCGGCAAGAGCGCCAGCCGGCATATCGAGCGGCTCGATATACTGCTCGATCTGATCGGCAATCGCTTCCTGAATCTCAGGCGGAATCTCATCCACATGTTCCAGCGCGCGCTGTAAACGCTCAATCATGCCAGTCTCTTCCTACCGTCTTCTCATGGCGCGTGACGATGCCTGAAGTATAGCCCACACGCATGATGAGCGCCGAGACGCGCGGCAGAGATGCCGTGTTTCCAGGGGCCAGTGCCCAGCGGCGATTCCGGCCCACTTCATTTACTCTGCGTGACTCCGCGCTTCCTCTGTGTCCTCTGCGTGAACTGTACCCTCCCCCTACGCCACGCCGACGCGAACGCCAAGCTGCCGCAGCCATGTGCGATACGCGATGGCCACGCGGTCCGAGCGCAGGTGCAGTTCCTCTTGCAGGTCTAGCGGTAGCAGCTCCGGGCGCTGAGACTCCACAACCACGCGATCCTCCTCGAAGATGCGCAGGATACGCGGCGAATATGCGGCCTTCAGCGCGTCTGAGCCACCTGGCTCCGCGTCCGCGACGATGAACCAGCCCGTGCTGTCGCGCTCGTCGTGCGGCGTGATCGCCAGCATCAGCCCAAACAGGCGCTCGCCCGTCTTCTTGGTGAAATGCGCCACGAGCGGGCGATAGGCGTGGTACGTGTACGCGACGAGGCCGGGGTTGCTGCCGTAGGGCGCCGGCTGGTAGACCTCGATCGGGTCCGAAACCACGCCCTCCGGCCCGATGCGCGCCTGATAATCGTTGACCTCAGGATGACCAGGGTCGCCCAGCACGCCCGCATGGACGAACGGAAAGTGCGTCGCGTCAAGGAAGTTCTCGATCAGGCGCGGCCCGTTGGCCCGCACATGCCGCGCGGGATCGCAGACGGCGGTGACGAAGCCGGGAAGCTCATGCTCCGGGAACGGCGCAATGTCGTGCGTCGGCTCCCCCAGGCAGACCCAGAGCAGCCCGTAACGCTCCTGGACGTTGTGGGTGGTGACGCGCGCCTTCGCCGGCGGCGTCTGCTCGGGGTGCGCGGGCATATGCACGCAACGACCCTCCTGGTTGTAGGTCCAGCCGTGGTAGGGACACATCAGGCGGTCATCCACAATCTTGCCCAGCGAGAGCCGCGTGCCGCGATGCACGCAGAGGTCGCGCCAGGCGTGGTACTCGCCACCCACGCGCCAGACGACAATATCTTCGCCCAGCAAACGCACACCAAGGATGGGATTCTCGGCCATCTCGGCCACGCTGGCGACAGGATGCCAGTCGCCGAGCAGCACAGGATCGTCCATCATCGCGCGTCTCCCTCCTTCGTCGGCATCGCGGCCCCTACCGCGCGCAATATCTCCTCCGAGCGTATCAACTCGACGAGCCGCTGGATCTCCGGCGTCAATTCGCGGTCATGCTCCAGATATGCCACATGTTCGCGCACGAGGTCATACGCCGCGCGTGTGGCCGGGGCGAGCCGCGCGGGACCGTCTGCGCGCAGGTCAATCGCTTGGGCCGCCGTGAGCAACTCGATGCCGATGATATGCCGCACGTTGTCAACGATCTCCCAGGCGTGTCGCGCGGCGTTGGCGCCCATGCTGACGTGGTCCTCCTGGTCTGCGCACGACGGTATCGAGTCCACGCTATCGGGGTGGGCCAACGTCTTGTTGTCGGAGACGAGCGCCGCCGCTGTGTACTGCGGCATCATCAGGCCGCTATCCAGTCCGCTCTGTGGCGCGAGCATGGCGGGTAGGCCGTTGCTCAGCTCCGGCGTGACGAGCCGGAAGACGCGGCGCTCGGCGATGTTGCTTACGGCGCTGAGGGCGATGCCCAGGAAGTCCAGCCACATGCTCGGCCCCTGCCCGTGGAAGTTGCCGCCCGAGATGGCGATCGCCTCGTCGTCCTCCTCGTCGCCACTCACGATCAGCGGATTGTCCGAAGTGGCGTTGAGCGCGGCGCTGAAACGTTCGCGCAGGAAGGCGACCGTGTCGCGCGCCGGACCGATGACCTGCGGGGTACAGCGCAGACTGTAGGCGTCCTGCACGCGGGCCGGGTCGGAATCCACCAGCCGGCTGCCGTCGAGCAGCGCCCGCAGACGCGCGGCGGTGGCGATCTGCCCTGGCTGCCCATTAGCGGCGTGCAGGGCGGGATGCAGCGCGGCGGTGAGGCCCGTCAGCGCCTCGAAGCTGAGGGCGGCGGCGATCTCGGCGTGCTGAATCAGCGACTCGGCGTCGTGGACCGCGAGCGCGCCGAGGCCCACCATCATCGCGGCGCCGTTGGTGAGCGCCAGCCCCTCCTTGGCCTCGGCGACGATCCGCTCCAGCCCGGCGCGGCGCATCGCTTCGGCTCCGCTCATCAGCGCGCCATCATAGTACGCCTGCCCGCTGTAGCCGCCATCCGCGCTCTCATCGCGCGTGAGGACGACGGCGATGTGCGCGAGCGGGGCGAGGTCGCCGCTGGCGCCGAGGGAGCCTTTGCGCGGGACCCAGGGCGTCACTTCGCGGTTGAGCATCTCGATCAGCAGACCGGCGACGGCGGGGCGAATGCCGGAGTTGCCCCGCGCGAACATGTTGGCCCGCTGCGCCATCATGGCGCGCACGATCTCGACGGACAAGGGTTCGCCGACGCCGACGAGGCAAGTGAGGATGAGGTTGCGCGAGAGCTGGCGCGCCTGGTCGGAGCGGATGCGCACCTTGGCGAGCGAGCCGAAGCCAGTGTTGACACCGTAGACGGTCGCCTCGTCTCGCGCGATGGTCTCCGCGATCCAGCGCTGGCTGGCTTCCATGCGTTCGATCACGGCGGGACTGTATGGGGCGACGGGTTCGCGTCGGCGGGCGACGGCGACGATGTCGGCGATGGTCAGGCCCTCGCCGGTGAGGTGGAGCATATGGGCGCCCTTTCGCGGATCGGGGGAGGCGGCGTTTGGTGGCCATCATATCATGTGGGTGCGGAGAACCTAACCCCCAGCCCCATTCCCCAAGGGGGGAAGGGGCGAGCCAGAACACGCGCCGGCGGGTCTGGACGCCGGTGAGAGGTGGTGTGGACGCCACTGGATGTATACTGCCTGTAGGCAACGCATACTTAATGAGTTGGAGCGACATCTATGGCGACGCAGGCTGGGCAGACTACAACTGAAAGCGCGAGGGCAGGCGCTGTGGCGGCTCTGCTACAGTTACGTGATGAGCTGGCGACGGCGCATCCTGACATCTCACAAGAAGACTCTACCGAGCTGCTACGGCAGGCCCGCGATGAGCGTAGTCAGCAACTGGACCGGCAATGAGCGGTGTGGATTTCTATTGTCATTCCCACCGTCTCGTCATCGAGTTGGATGGCGGTATTCACGAACAGCAGGTAGACTACGACCATGAACGCGATGCGGTTCTCATTCAACATGGTCTGACGATGCTGCGATTGCCTAATGACCTTGTCCTCAATCACCTCCCCAATGCCCTCGCGTCTATTCGCGCCGCATGCGGTATTCCTTCCTAACTGGCGCTTCGGCCTCTGCCTGCCCTTTCCCCGCGTCGCAGCCCGTCGCCACGCGCCTCTGCCTCCCCCTTCCCGTGTCGGGAAGGGGGCCGGGGGGTTGGGTATTCACCAGAAATCCCCATGAAAACGCGATGCCCGCTGGCGACCGGCGGCGTGCGGATGCCATACTACGCGGGGGTCGCGCGGCGTGGTTGCCGGGCGAGCGGGGAGGGTACGATGACATCAGTGGCTGAGATGGCGGAGCCGAACTATGGGCGCGACCTGGGCGACGGGCTGACGCTGCGATGGTCCACGCCGGAGGACGCCGAGCGCGTGGTGGACCTCTACGCGCAAGTGTTCCGGCCCAAGGCGGACGCGCCACTGAACCCGCACATCCCGATCTGGACCCGCGATATGTTCAGCGGGCGACATCCGCACATCGGCCCCGGCGATTTCGCGGTGGTGGAGGACACCCAGACCGGCGCGCTGGTCGCCTCCACCTGCCTGCTGCGCTACACCGTCGAGTATGAGGGTGTCGTGGTTCCGTTTGGCCGGCCGGAGGTCGTCGCCTCGCTGCCGGAGTACCGGCGGCAGGGCCTGATCCGCGCCA
>DATEGV010000063.1:0-4235 GCA_035279925.1 Ktedonobacterales bacterium
TCCAGGCCGCTCGTGCGCAAGCCCGCGCCGACGATACGCTCGCCGGGAGCCAATCGCTTGACGCAGCGCAACGCGCGCGCGGACGTCGGAGATTCGGCGCGCGCGGTCGCGACGCCCATGCCGAACTCCGGGTCGTCCTCGGCGAAGGAACTGTCGTCGTCGGGCCAGCGGAAGCTGACGCGGAACGGCGCGATGGCGATCTCCACGCGCATGGCGGGCGTGGTGAGGGAGATGCGTCCCGGCTCCGTTGCGACCAGCGCCTTGACGATGGGCCACTCCATCTCATCGCGCGCGATGGCCCACGAGCGCGCCGGCTCCTCCCCCGCCGGTGCGAGCCGCACCCGCGCGAGATCGTCGGCCAACAGCGCCACCCGCGCCTGCGCGCCGTCCTCCGCGACGAAGCGCCATTCCTGCGGGTCGTCGCCACTGTGAGCGCGCCGCACGGCGCCGATGGACTGGTAGCCGCTGGGTATGGTCATGCGCGCGTCTCCGTTCGAGGGGTGATGTGCGAATCACTGAGCCGTGTGCTGGTCGCGCGACTCATTGTATCGCACACGGCAAGGCGCGCTCGCGCTCCACGGCGCGCTGCCGGGGTATCGGATTAGGAACTGTGGCGAAGCTCACTCGTACACCCGCGCAATTTCGGTTATACTGGCGGCAACGCCGGTACGTGACGTCACGAGCGCCGGCGAAGGCTCCATCACGCGCGAGGGGTCACCCGAAGGGGGAGCATATGCCAACACTCAGCAGGCCAATTCAGCGGATCATCACCATACTGCTCAGTCTGGCGCTGCTCGGCGCCCTCTGGACGACCGCGTTGGGCAGCCTCTCCTCGCAGGGAACGGCGGTGCCGATGCTCACCAGCGCCGGTACGGAGCTGATTAACCCACTGCTCTACGCGAACAACAACGGCGTGGCGAAGAGCGCCTGGGCGACCATCGAGCAACAGGCCACCGCCCATCCCGACGCGCTCGTCTCCCTGCCTGGCATCAAGGTTCCCGTGAAGGGCAGTGACATCGCGGGCAAGAGCTTCACCGACGGCACGCGGATCATCTATCAGAAGGTCGCCGAGGCGTGGTACGCGCACGGCGTCAGCTTCGCGTTCAATCTGCCGCCACAGCTACAGAGCGCCGTCTCCACCTACGACCCCTTCGTGAGCAAGTCGCTCAACGTGCCGGGGCTGCCCAAGGTGTCACTGCCGCGGATTCCGAGTTTCCTGGGTCCGCTGGTGACGCATCTGGGCCTCTCACCGACGACGCTGACGGCCAAGGGCCATAGCGACATGCTAAACCTCTCGCGCTGGTTCTGGATCTTCAGCGCCGGGCTCGCCCTGGCGCTCGCCGTCTTCAGCAGCGGCTGGCGACGATTGAGCAGTCCCGCATGGTCGCTCTTTCACGCCTCATGGCATATCGCGCTGATCGGCGTCATCGCCTGGTTCCTCATCAACCACAACAAGAGCGCCGTCGCGCCGTACATGGGCGTCGTGGCGCCGCTCGGGGGGGCGTTCTTCCCGGTATATGGCACGGCCGCGGTCATCGGGCTGGGCGCCGTCATCGGTAGCGTCATCGCTAAGCGCACCATGAAGGTTGGCGCTGGGCTGGGACGGATGGCCGCGCGGCATGGAGACCCTGTTCCCGTGACGCCCGTGCGCAGGAGTGTCTCGCAGCCGCCCTATCAGCCACCCGCCACCCCCGTCCGTTCTCCGTTCCGGCAGCCGCCGAGCGCGGAACCGCAATTTGGGCGTGGCTACGGAGCGTACAATGACCAACCCGCGCAGTCGCCCGATTATGGCGCGCAGAATCCTGGCCAGAACTTCGGCCAGAACTTCGGGCAGGCGCCGACCTACGGAGATCAGGGCTTCGGGCAACCGCAGCCGCCTCGTGGCTACGGCCAGGCGCCTCAGCCGCCTCAGCCAGGACACCACAGCTACGACGATCCCGATATCGGCAGTCAAGGATTTGGACAGGCGCAGCAGCAACGTCAGGGGTACGGAAGTCAAGGCGGCTACCCACCCTCCTCATCGCCCTGGGACCTGCCGGACCACCCACCCGAGAACGCGCCGCAGCCGCCGTCCGCGTACCCTGGCTCGCCGGACTACTCGCCGCGCCCACGCCTATCGGATCGCCCGCAACAGCCGCGGCCCTGGTCGCCGAACCCCAATCCCGACCGGGACAACGGCGGCTGGTAAAAGTCGTTGGCGCCCTTGCGGACTATCGGATATACTCACCGGGCGCGGCGCGCTCCCGCGATATCGCTTGCCGGCTTGTTAGTGCGCAAGAGTGCGCGAACCCGTAACTCGCTCGATGATGGAGAGGGAGGCAGATCATGCATGCTCGCGTCACGACAGTGTCCATCAACACCGCCAAAATCGCCGAAGCGACAACCATCTACGACGCCAACATCGGACCCAGCATCGCCGCCAACAAGGGGTTTCGCGGCGCGCTCCTGCTGACGGACGAGACGACCGGCGAAGGCGTCTCGATCACCCTCTGGGACACGGAGGCCGACGGCGCCGCCTACGAGGGCAGCGGCAGCTACAAAGCGCAGGTGGATAAGCTGCGTTCGCTGTTCACCGCCGCGCCGTCCCTGAAGACGTATTCGGTCGGCGTGGAAGTCAAGTCCACGGCGGGCGTCCTCGGTTGAGTTTCGCTCGCGCCGACACTGGCCCCTTCTCGCGCTGGCGGGGAGGGGCCGTTTGTTGGTCTGGAAGCAGACGAACGGGTAGTTATGGTATACTCATACGAGTGCGCCCTGCGTTGGAGCAGCGCGCATCCGATCACACTCCAATTCATTCTCGATCGCGCGAGGTGGGGCAGGCTGGTCGGGCGGGATACTGTCTATTTATGCCGTGCCGCTCCCATGCGGGCGCCATCTCTCCGGTGGACATACTGGTAGGAAACAGCAACAGACAATGCAGACAATGGAAACGGTCGAGAACAGGATGACCCAACAGGTACGTAAGGACATCCGCAATATCGCGATCATCGCGCACGTTGACCACGGCAAGACCACCCTGGTGGATGGCCTGCTCAAGCAGAGCAAAGTCTTCCGTGAGAACCAGCACGTCGGTGAACTCATCATGGACTCCAATGACCTGGAGCGCGAGCGCGGCATCACCATCCTCGCCAAGAACACCGCCGTCAGCTACAAAGGCGTCAAGATCAACATCATTGACACACCCGGACACGCGGACTTCGGCGGCGAGGTCGAGCGCGTGCTGAACATGGCCGACGGCTGCCTGCTGCTCGTAGACGCGGCGGAAGGCCCGATGCCCCAGACACGCTTCGTCCTCAAGAAGGCCTTTGAGCTGGGCCTCAAGCCCATCGTCGTCATCAACAAGATTGATCGCAAAGACGCCCGCGTCGAGCAGGTGCTCACCTGGACGCAGGACCTCTTCCTGGAGCTTGCCACCCACGACGAGCAATTGGACTTCCCCGTGCTCTACGCCATCGCCCGCGAGGGGATCGCTCGGCTGCGTCCCGACGACACCAACACCGATCTCGTCCCGCTGTTCGAAACGATTTTGAGCTACGTGCCCGCCCCTGTCGTGGACGCGCGCGGCCCCTTCCAGATGCTCGTCACGGCGCTGGATTACGACGACTACAAGGGTAAGTACGCGATTGGCCGCATCACTCGCGGCAGTGTGCGCCCCGGAATGTCCGTCGCGCGCATTAGCCGCGAGGGCGAGCCGTCGCGTGGTCGCGTCGTACTGGTCTTCACCCATCAGGGACTCGGCCGGTTGGAGGTCGCCGAAGCCTCAGCGGGCGACATCGTCGCGCTGACTGGGATCGCCGACGCCAACATCAGCGACACCATCGCCGATGCTGAGACGCCGGAGGCCCTGCCCAGCATCGAGATTGACGAGCCGACGTTGAAGATGACCTTCGGCGTGAACACCAGCCCATTCTCCGGCCGCGAGGGCAAGTTCAGCACGTCGCGCCAGTTGCGCTCCCGCCTCTATCGTGAGCTTGAGACGAACGTCAGCCTGCGCGTGGAGGACGGCTCGACACCGGACGAGTTCGTTGTCTCCGGGCGCGGCGAGTTGCACCTTTCGATCCTGATCGAGACGATGCGCCGCGAAGGCTACGAGCTGCAGGTCTCCCGTCCGGAGGTCATCACGCATGACGACCACGGCAAGGTGATGGAGCCGATCGAGCGGCTGGTGGTGGATACACGCGAGCAGTACATCGGCGCGATCAGCGAGAATCTCGCGATCCGCAAAGCGCGCATGGCCA
>DATEGV010000064.1:0-6411 GCA_035279925.1 Ktedonobacterales bacterium
ATGACCTGGCTGAGTAGCGCCGCCCTCTCCCCCTAGCCCCCTCCCCTGCGAGGGGAGGGGGAACCAGAAAGCTGGAACAGGCGCGTCGGAACGGTTGTCAGCCCGCAGGCGCGATCCGCGACGCTCAAGCTCGTGCCGCGCAACAAATTCGTAGCGCACCAATGGCATAACGATTGAGAAGGAAGCGAGTCTCATAGCATCACGAGGGAGAACGACACGCTATGCAGATCACCAGGAACTCTGTCGCGACCAACCCTGGACCAGCCGACTGGTTCACCGGCACAGTCTACATCGACGCGGTCGCGGCGCCATCCGCTGGCTCGCGCCTGAGCGCCAGCAGCGTTCACTTCACGCCGGGCGCGCGGACGGCGTGGCATACCCACCCCAACGGCCAGACGATCTTCGTCACCGAAGGCGTCGGCCTCTGTCAGCGACGCGGCGGGCCAGTCGAGATCATCCGTCCCGGCGACCGTGTCTTCTTCGAGCCGGGCGAAGAGCACTGGCATGGCGCTACGCCCAACCGCTTTATGACTCACCTCGCGATGCTGGAGGTAGACGAGAACGGCAACAACGCGACCTGGGGCGCGCACGTCACCGACGAGGAGTACGGCCAGCAGCCGGGGTGAGCAGCGCAGCGTTGCCGCGCGCCGTGGCCTGAAGACCACGGCTAATCCCAGAGCCAACGTGCCAACCTGCCGGGCAGAAGGGAGACCAAAAGCGCGGTCAGGCCAGCTCGCGGTTGACGATGGCCGCGCCCTCGACCATCGCCTGGAGCTTGCCGAAGGCGACCTCGCGCGGCAGGTATTTCATCCCGCAATCGGGCGCGACGATCAAGCGCTCCGGCGCGACGTAGCGCAGCGCGTCACGAATTCGCGCGGCAACCTCTTCTGGTGTCTCCGCCGTCATGCTGCCGAGATTGAGCACGCCCAGAATGATGGTCTTGTCGGGCAGTTCGCGTAACACCGAGAGGTCCAGGTTGGGCTGGGCGGTCTCCAGCGAGATCTGCTCAGCGGCGCACGCGTTCAACTCCGGCAGGAAGGCGTAGCCCGCGGGCCGGTCGTGGACGATGGCGGCGTAGCCGAAGCACATATGAAGCGCGGTGGTTCCCTCAACGCCTTCGAGCGCACGGTTGATGACCTCGACGCCGTAGGCGCGTGCCTTCTCTGGCCTCGCCTGAAGGTAGGGCTCGTCAATCTGCACGACATCGGCGCCTGCCGCGAAAAGGTCCTTGATCTCCTCATTGATGGCGGCGGCTATATCGAGCGCGAGCGCGCGGTCATCCGGGTAGTAGTCGTTCTGCGCCTGCTGCGTGACGGTGAACGGGCCGGGAACCGTGATCTTGATGCGCCGATCGGTATTGCGGCGCAGAAACGACAGGTCGCGCACCTCTACCGGGCGAGTGCGGCGGATGGGGCCGACGACGCGCGGTACTGGGTTGGGATGGCCCGTCCGGTCGATGGCGGTTCCAGGGTGGTCAAGGTCGAGGCCCTCCAGGGCGGTAGCGAAGCGATTGGAGTAGCTCTCGCGGCGAATCTCGCCGTCGGAGATGATATCCAAGCCCGCGCGCTCCATCTCGCGAATGGCGACGAGGGTCGCGTCGTCCTGGGCCTCTTCGAGGTACGGTTCCGGCACGCGCCACAGCTCGCGCACGCGGACGCGCGGGGGCAGCCGACTGCGCAGGTTCTCGCGGTCAACCAGCCAGTCCGGCTGGGGATAGCTGCCGACGACGGTTGTGAGAATTCGATCAGCCATGAATTACCTCTTCTTGACACTCCGCACGGACTGAAGTCCGACGGATTCTCAGTTCTCCGGGGCGGCCTACGCCACCTCTCCCTGAAGGCTTTGCCCAAGCCTTTCTATATTCTTGGCGGCGTTGTGGTCGCGATGCAGGCTCGTCCCACAGTCCGGGCAACTATGCCAGCGGACGGAGAGCCCTTTCTGCACCACCACACCACAGCCAGAACAGATCTGGCTGGTGTAGGCAGGCGGCACGGCGACCACTCGTGTGCCAGCGTATGCTGCTTTGCATTCGAGGATGGTGCGAAAAGCGCTCCAACCGGCATCGCTGATGCTCTTGGCGAGTCGCTGATTGCGCACCATGTTGGCAACCTGCAAATCTTCAAGATAGATTGCGTCGTACTCCCGCACCAAGTGAAGGGATGTCTTATGATGGAAGTCTTGACGTTGCCGCTTCACCTTCTGATGCGCCGTAGCGAGCAACTTCACCGCCTTCTTGCGGCGATTGCTGCCCGTCTTCCGACGAGAGACCTTGCGCTGCGCGGTTTTCAGCCGACGTTCGGCACGGCGATAGCAGCGCGGGTTGTGAATCATCGTGCCATCCGAGAGGGTCGCAAACGATTCCAGGCCCAAATCAATGCCTGTCTCTTGCCCCATTGGCGCTAGTGGCTGTGTCGGCACATCGGCGCAGGCGAGAATAGCGTACCAGCCATCGGCCTCGCGCGAGATCGTGACGGTCTTGGGCGTGCCTTCGATGGGACGACTCCAGCGCACCGCCACCCGCCCGATTTTCGCCAGCACGAGAAACCTGTTGTCGAGGCGTGCGCCATTGCCGAACTCTTTGTAGGTGAAGGAATGATAGCGTTCGCGTCCCTGAAAGCGGGGGAACCCCAACTGCTTTCCTCCCTCACCCTGTTGTACTCGGCGGAAGAATGCTTGATACGTCTTATTCAGGCGCGCCAAGACATCCTGAAGCACGTGGCTGTGCATGGCCGCGTACTCCGGCATGTCGGCGCGGAGGTCTTTCAACTCGGCCTCTTGCTCATATTGCGAGAGCGTGACACCGCGTTGCTTGTAGATCGTGATGCGTTGTTCAAGGGCCGTGTTGTAGAGCGTGCGACAGCGCCACAAGACGTCCTCGAGCTGGTGTTCCTGTTCGGGAGTCGGCTTGAGTTTGTACTTGTAGGCTTTGCGCAAATTCTCCACTTAGCGTTTCTCTCGTTCCCGTTCCTGTTCCCGCACGCGCCGCAACTCATCCGCTACAAGACGGTCGAGTACCTGTACCATGCGCTCGCCAGTGAGCGCCGCAACGAGTCGCAACGCACGCAGGGTGCGCGTCCATATACGAATGGTCTGATATTCAGGCGGTGTATGCATGTCGTAATTATACGACACGCCGAACCGTTGGGCAAGGGCTAAAGCCCAAGCGCCCAAGAGCACGCCCTATAAGGAACGACGGCTTGCGGCAAGCTAACGCCCTATTCAGTCATACGCCCTGCGCAGGGGCAGTGTGCCATCCCATCATGTGGCGATGTCTGGATACGGCAGCGACCAGTGTTGCAGTTTGCGCGCGTACTCCAGCTGAAAACCCAACGGCTCGGGATAGTCACGCTCGAAGAGGGCGATGAAGAGCGTCAGCGTCAGGAAGGGATGCGCGCCCAGCTCGAACAGCTTGACGTAGTCGTGCGTCGCCAGCGCCTCGCGCTCGTCATCGGCGAACCGGAGCCACGTGCTGCGCTCCATCTCCGGCAGGTTGAGGACGACATTGGCGCGCTCGGCCTCCCACCATGTCACCGTGCCGCGCGGGTCGGCGCGATACCGCTCGACCAGGGCCGGGTCGCGGTCAATCGAAAAGAGGAACTTGTTGAGGAGATACTTGCTCATGCGTTCGCTCCTTTCGGATACCAGGTAAAATAGGCCTCCATCGTGTGGAAGAGGTCGAGCGTATCGGCGTAGTCGGCCTGCACCTCTCCGGCGACGCCCATCATCAGCATAAAATCGAGGAAGCCGTGGGTGGCGTTGCCCGGCTCCCAGAGACTATCGAGCGAGACGCCCGCCAGCGCGCCCGCGATGTCGCCATTGGCGATCCAGTTGACGGCCTTGCGGTCGAAGTCGGGATCGGGGCCATGCGGGCCGAACTGGCGCGGGCCGCCAAGCTCCAGCGAGAGATGCCCGGTGCCGATGACGGCCACGCGCGCATCGCTGGGCCACTGCTCGACGAGCCTGCGCAGCAGACGCCCGAAGGCGACGTAGCGCTGGGGCTGGGGCAGCGGCGGCGCGAAGATATTGGTGTAGACCGGCACAATGGGCAAGTCTGCCTGCGGGCGCGTCGTGATGATCGGGCAGGTGATGCTGTGGTCGACGCGCAGCTCATTGCTGAAGGCGAGATCGAACCCGGCATCCAGCCCCTGGCGCAGCAGATACGCCGAAAGCTCCTCGTGGCCCTTGAGCACCATGCGAGGCAGACCGAATTCGCGCTCCTCGTTATAGTAGTTCGCGTCGTAGAAGGGCGCCTTGCCAATCAGGAACTGCGGCATGTTGTCATACCAGAGCTGGTGGAAGTGGTCTGAGCCAACCATCACCAGAATCTCGGGATTGGCCCGCGTCAGCGTCTCGCGATAGGCCAGCACTTTGCGCACCCACTCGTCGGCAAAGTCGGGCCTGCTCTCCGGCGGCGAGGTGCTGGCGCGATAGAAGAATGGATGGTGCGTTGTTGCGAGGACGGCAACCAGGTTGGCCATGTCTTCCCTCCTTCATGCGCGGCCTGCCCACGCGGCAGGCGCTGGATATGTCGGGCGCGATACAGACCCCTTCCCGGCCTGCCCCCTCCCGGCCTTGCTCCGCTCGGCCACCCTCCCCCAGCGTACGCTGGGAGAGGGACTGATCGCACTGTAGCGCCGGGTGGCTCTGGTTCCCCCTCTCCCGCACGGGGGAGGAGGTCAGGGGGAGGGGGCTTCCGGACGATAAACGGCGTTGCGGTCAACGGCGTAATAGATGGCGGGCGCGATGGGGTTGCGCATCTCCTCGGCAAGCTGACCGAGCAGCCCGGCGGTCCGCGCCAGCAGCGCCACCCCGCGCAGCAGCTCCGGCGGCAGCCCCAGATCGGCGAGCGCCGCGCCGCAGACGCCCGCGCCATTCAGCGGGAGCGTGCGCCCAAGGATCTCAGGATGCACGCGCCCGATGGCCTCGAAGAGTCGCAGATGCGGCCCTCGCAGTCCCTCCTCCTCGGCAATGCCAATGATGACGGGCGTGCGCGGATCGCCCTGCTTGTGGACCGGATGCCCCAGGCCGGGAATGAAGCGGCCGGCGGCGCGCGCCTCTGTGACGGCGTGGCGGGCCAGCGCATCCCAGCCCGCGTCGGTCGTCGGCAGGTCGCCCTCGACGCCCGCGAGCACCGTGGCGAGAAAACGCCCCGTGTCCTCCGTGACGCCGAGGAAGCGCGAGCCGCCGCCCAGCAGTCCCGCCGCGATGGCGCCCTGGAGCGCGTCGGGCGCGCTATAGAGCGTGAGCCGGGCGGCGATGGCGGTGGGGGTGAAGCCGTGGTCGGCCAGCGCGACGAGCACCGCCTCGAAGACGCGCACCTGCTGCGGCGTCGGGCGCTGCTGCGTCGCCAGCCAGAGCGCTAACTCGCCGAAGCCTACCTTGCCAATCAGCTCGCCCGCCAGATCGTGTCCGAGCAGTTGGATACGGTCGGCGTCGGATGTGCCTAACCCCGTGGGGTACTCGTCTGGCCGCTGGTCCCCCATCGCTTCGCTCCTTCTCCAAGCTGGCTGGCGGCTGAAGCCGCGCCTACGGGCTCTCCTGCGTTCTGCCGCAAAGCCCGCCTGCGCGGGCCGCAGAGAACGTACTCCTTCTTGCGAACACCAACAACGGACATGGATCACGTATTATTCGTCATTCAGCGTGCGCCTCAGTGTGGCGCTGCCCCGTGGCTGGCTGAGCCAGGCGCGGATGGTCTCGCTATCCTGTCCCAATGCTGGCGGCGGTAGCTCATAGCGCGGCGGAGTCGCGGAGAAGGTCATCGGGTTGCGGATCATTGGCACGGCGTCGTCATCCTCGCCGACATCGACGACCGGATCAAGCCCTAGCTCGCGCGCAAATTCCACGCCTCCGGCGATGCTGTTGATCGGGCCACAGGCGATGCCCGCCGCGCTCATCTCACGGAACCACTCATCGGCGCCCTTCGTGCGCAGCCGCTCCACCAGCAGCGGATAGAGCGCCTCGCGGTTGCGCGTGCGGTCCTCGTTGTTGGCGAAGCGCGGGTCATTCGGCAGGTCGGGCAGACCAAGAACATCGCAGAGCTTGCGGAACTGGCCGTTGTTCCCGGCGATGACGATCAGCTCGCGGTCGGCGGTGGGCAGCGGCTCGTAGGGGAAGAGGCTGGGGTGCGCGTTGCCCATGCGCGTCGGGATGACACCGCCCGCGACATAGGCGGAGGTATGGTTAACCAGCCCCGAGAGCGCGGACGAGAGCAGATTTAGCTCGACATGCTGGCCCTTGCCGGTCTGGTTGCGGTAGTTCAACGCGGCGACGATACCGATGGCGGCATGCAGCCCCGCCATCACGTCGAAGACCGAGATGCCCGCGCGATACGCCGGGCCGTCCGCGTCGCCGGTCAGGCTCATCAGCCCGGAGATCGCCTGCACGACCAGGTCGTAGCCGGGGAGCGATGCG
>DATEGV010000065.1:0-7804 GCA_035279925.1 Ktedonobacterales bacterium
CTCTACCAACTGATCTGGTGCGTCGAATGTGGCCACACCACCCTGCAACACCATCAGGACACGCGCTGGGTCTGCGAGCGGCTGGGCGTGCCGGTCGAGTGGTTCGCGCCGTAGACTCTGCGCGTGGGGGTGCGCCGTGTCGTCCGCCGGCGGTTTGGGGACGGTTCACGCAGAGTCAGAGGGAGTTTACGCGGAGTAACACGGAGTAACGCGGAGGAGATAGCGGACACAGCGCCGTGGTCAGTGTATGATCCTATGTAGTTTGGGACACCGGCCGTTTGCGGCCGCAGTGTCAACACCTCGCTCTGACTCCGTTTCACCTCCCTTTCACTCTGCGTGAACCGTACCCCGAACCACGCGAGATGGATCCCCTCGCCTCACGCGCAAGGGACCACATTCTGAAGAGGCGTCATGATGCCCGAGCAGCGGACTATACGAGAGGCCGAGATCGCCGCGACGGACGAGCAGGCGGCTGGCCCGGCGGCGATCTACCAGCAGCGTCGCGCGCGCTTCGCCGGTGAGCGAGCGGAGTACAACCGGCGGCGACATCAGGTGGCGAACATCTGCGTTGTCCTGTTCTTCGTCGCGCTGGGGTGCTTCATCGCCGGCTTCGTCAAGTATTCCGCGCCGCTGCTGGCCGGCGGCATCGCGCTGGGCGTCGCCTTCGTCGTGACGTTCTACATGCAAGTGCGCTTGGATCACCTACACGAGCGGTACGATCTCCTCTGGCAGATCAACGACGAGGGGTTGATGCGGCTGCGGCGCGATTGGGAACGCCTGCCCCTGCGCCAGCCGGCCGCGCCGACCGCGCGTCATCAGTACGCCGACGACCTCGACATCCTCGGCCACGCCTCGCTGCAACACCTGCTCAACACCGCCAGCACGCCTGCCGGCCTGGCCACGCTGCAATCGTGGCTGCTGGAGCCCGCCGCCCCAGCGACCGCGCGCGAACGGCAGCCGGCGGTGGCTGAGCTTGCGCCCGCTGTCGAGTTCCGCGACGAGATGACGGTCTTTGGCCGGCAGATGGGGATGACGCCCCCCGCCTATGAGCGCTTCGTCGCCTGGGCGGAGGACGCGCCGTGGCTGGCGTCGCGGCGCTGGCTGCTCTGGGTCGCGCGCGTCTTACCGGTGATCGGTCTGCTGCTGCTGATCGCTGAACTCGTCGGCGTCACCCGCTATCCTTTCTGGCTGGCGATACCGGCTATCAATTACGCGCTGACCTACGCCTACGGCAAGCGCATCGAGGCGTTGCTGGACCGCGTCTCGGAGAAGCAGATCGTCTTTCAGCCATACGCCGCCTTCTTCGCCGGCGTCGGCGCGCGAACCTTCACTGCGCCGCTCCTGCGCGCCATCCAGCGCGATCTGGCCAGGGGCGACGTGAACGCTGCCGTCCAGATGCGCCGGTTGGGCCGCATCATGCAGGCCGCCGACCTGCGCCGCTCGATGTTCTTCGCCGTCATCCAGGCGGCGACGCTCTGGACGGTCCATGTACTCTGGCTGCTGGAGGGCTGGCAGCGGACCTCAGGGCGCTACGTGCGCGGCTGGCTGGAGCGGCTGAGCGAGATGGAGGCGTTGGCGGCCCTCGCGACGCTCGCCTTCGACAACCCCGACTGGACGTTTCCAGAGATCGTGGAGGGCGCGACGCCACTGCTCACGGCGCGGGCGCTGGCCCACCCGCTGCTGCCCCCGGAGGTGCGCGTGGCCAACGATGTGACGGTCGGACCACCGGGGAGCTTCCTGCTCGTGACCGGCTCGAACATGTCGGGGAAGAGCACGTTGCTGCGCGCGATCGGGATGAACGTTGTTCTGGCGCAGGCGGGCGGGCCGGTCTGCGCGGCGTCGCTGCGGATGCCGCCGCTGGCGCTGGCGACGAGCATGCGCGTGCAGGATTCGCTGGAGCGGGGCGTCTCGTATTTCATGGCTGAGCTGCAACGCATCAAGGATGTGGTGGACGCCGCGCAGGCGGCCCACGACGCCGGAAAGTTCACGCCGCTGTTCCTGCTCGATGAGATTCTGCATGGTACGAACACGACGGAGCGGCAGATCGCCGTCCGCCGCATCATCCCGCACCTGTTGGCGCTGGGAGCCATCGGCGCCGTCTCCACGCACGATCTGTTGCTGGCGCAGGCGCCGGAGATCGCGGGAGTCGCCCATGAGGCGCACTTCACGGAGACGTTCCATCGCGGCGAGGACGGCCCGGTGATGCGCTTCGATTACCATCTGCGCCCCGGCATCGCCACGACGACCAACGCGCTCAAGCTGATGGAGATCGTCGGGCTGCCGGTCGGCGAGCCGTAACGCCTGCCCGTAGTGCTATGCAGAATTGCATTTCATTACGGGAGGTATCCTATGGACATCATAGGAAAAGGCGCGCGGACACGGTTGGCCGCGCTCACTTTGGTGGCGGGCGCCGCGCTGGCGCTGCTGGCGGGCTGTGGCTCGGCGGGTACGGGCGGAGCCTATGGAGGCGGCGCGAGCAACACGCCCGTCGTCGGCGGCTCCGGCTCGACAGGCAACTCCGTCAAGATCAGCACGAAGAGCGTGACCGTCAAGGGCGCGGCGACGACGGTGCTGGCGGCCGCGAACGGCAAGACACTGTACTACTTCACCGCCGACACGGCGACGCAATCGGCCTGCACGAGCGGCTGCTCGAGCACGTGGCCGGCGCTGCTCGTGCCATCGGGCGCAAACATCGGCCAGACCTCACTGCCCGGCGCGCTTTCGATGGTGAGCACGGGCAATGGCGCGCAGGTCGAGTATAACGGCCATCTGCTCTACATGTTCTCCGGCGACCAGAGCGCGTCCGACGCCAAGGGCGAGGGCATCCTGGGCAAATGGTTCGTGGCGACGCCGGACCTGGCGGCCGCCAGTGGCAGTGGCGGCGGCTACACCGGCGGCTCCCCTTCGCCGACCGCGTCCGGCGCCGCGCCGACAGCGACGCCCGGATATAACTATTAGCGTCCGTGGCGATCAGGGAGTGAAGTGTGGGGCGCTCGCTGGCCGCGAGGCTGGCGTCTCAGCCTTGGACGCGACGGGAGTGGCTGGCCGCGCGGCGACCGGCGCTGGCGTCGCGTCCTCCGAATCTTGCAGGTCTTGCAGCGGATTGAGCCACCGGCTGATGCCGCTGCTCGGACCGCCCAGCAACTCCCACGAGCGCGCCAACCCCACCGCGTAGACCCCAAGCAGGATGGTGGTGAGGCCGATGACGTAGCCAGTCGCGTGTGGGTCGCGGAGGAGCGCCACACCGCTAAACGCTTCATAGCCATAGAGCGTCAGGCTGACGCCAAGTGTCACCGCCAGGCGCGATACGGCGACCCACCGCCGCTTCCGTCCCGCCGCGAGGACGTTCTCCCGCAGCAGCTCCCGCCCCAGTCGCAGGGTGATGACGACATCAACCACACCCACGATCACCGCCATCACGCCTACGTTCGCCTGGGGTATGAGGGCGTACATCGAGACGAAGAAGGCGTTCGTCAACGCCGTGAAGGCTCCGCTGGCGACACCCTTGCGTACCGGGTGCGCGCCGCCGCCCAGTATATGTTCGGGGCGGACAGAGATGGCGACGAAGAGCAACCCGATGAGCGCCGCGCCGGCCCCAGCCGACGCCAGGAAATAGTTGGCGAACTGATTGGAGATCATACGCGCTCACCCCTTCTCATGGCCGTCGAGCCGCGGGCCGTGAACATGCGTGATCGCATGATACCCCATGCCGTTCTCCGTGAGCGCAGCCGTTGTGATGGCAGGGCGCGTCGAGGCGTACTTACGGATAGTGAGGCGCGTCGCCCACGGAGAAAGGATGGAATCCGATGCTCACCCACGCCACCCGTCGCCACACACTCGCTGCCCTTGCCCTCCTGATCGTGGCGCTGGCGCTGCCGGCCTGCCGCTCGTCGCACGCCGTCGTCCATCCCTCTCCGACGGCAACACGCCCATCCTCGCCCCCGACGCCCTTGGCGACGCAGCCGGTGAATCAGCGACCGTCTCCGGTGGCGGGGCTGCTCGGTCCCGCGCCGGCGAACTGCGCCACATCCGCGCCGCCCTCGACGCTGAACACGACCAATTTTGGCGGCGGCTTCGGTGATGGGATCTCGTTCCAGGGCAGCGCGCCCGCCTGGACGCTCGGCCTGGACACGACACTGCAATTGGAGACAACCGGCGCCTCCGACCCGTATCCCTCCGCCAAGGTGATGTGGGTCGTCGGTCCGAACGTTGCCCAGCCCGTGACGCTCACCGGCCATGACCTGAGCACGGGCGCCGCGCTGTGGTTCCAGGTCTATCCCAGCAACGGCGTGCCCACCGATAATCCAGACGCCATCTCGGTCTATACGACGCATGCTGTGCTCGATCCCGCCGCGCCCAATCGTGGGTTCACCGACAACACAACCGGCCACTGGAACATCTGGGGCGTCGGTATCATCGTGCTGAGCGCCGGCTGTTACCAGCTTGACGTCTCCTCAGCCAGCGGCTCCTGGAAGATGGTCTTCGCCGCCGGCCGGTGAGAGGTGCGTTCGGGGGTACGGGTAACACAGAGTCACGCAGAGTTACGCAGAGTCACGCAGAGTTACATGGGGTAGTGCGGCGGCTCTGGATTTTCGTCACAGGATGTCAGGAATTGTTGACTATGCTCCATCCGTGGAGGTCGCCGGCTCACGTCGCGCGTTGATGGACCCTCCTACCAACCGCCGACCCAAAGAATGGAAAGGACGGAGCTCTAACTCCGAATTCTGTGTAACTCTGTGTAACTCTGCGCTACCCGTACCTTCTTCCGCATGAGGAGATATGGCATGAAGTTCGGGCTGGATATGCCGACGACGGGCGAATTCGCCGACGCGCGCGTGCTGGCGGAGCTTGCGGCGGAGGCCGAAGCGGCAGGTTGGGACGGCTTCTTTCTCTGGGATACGCTGCTGGGCGGCGGAGATCAGCCGGAGCCTACGCTCGACCCATGGATCGCGCTGACGGCGCTCGCGCTGAATACACGCCTAATTCGGCTGGGACTTACCGTGCTCGCGCTGCCACGCCACCGTCCCTGGCTCGTCGCGCGGCGGCTGGCCAATCTCGATCAGCTCTCTGGCGGCCGGATGATCTGCGCCGTCGGCCTGGGACATAGCGACCGCGACTTCGCGGCCCTCGGTGAGGAGAGCGCGTTGCCGGCGCGCGCGGCGAAGCTGGACGAGGGGCTGGCCGTGCTGGCCGGCCTGTGGAGCGGGGAGCCGTTCACCTTCGCGGGCGCGCACTACACCCTGACCGATGTAACACTGCTGCCGCGGCCCATACAGTCGCCGCGCATCCCCCTCTGGGTCGCGGGCGGCTGGCCCCGGCGTGGTCCGTTTCGGCGGGCGGCGCGGTGGGATGGCGCGCTCGTCAAGTCCATCCACCACGAGACGCGGCGCTGGCTCGCGCTTGACGACTTCCGCGACTGCGTGACATTTCTACGGGAGCGGCGCGGGACCCAGGATGGCGCGTTCGATATCGTCGCCAGCGGCGAAGCGCCCGACGATCCGGCGGAGGCGCGCGCCAAAATGGCCGCGCTGGAGGAAGCCGGCGCGACCTGGTGGACGGAGGAAGGGCTCGGCTGGTCGCTGGACGAGCTGCGCCAGCGGATACGCATCGGGCCGCCGCGCGGATAGGGGTACGGGTAGCGCAGAGTTACACAGAATTACCCGTACCCTAAACCGTCACCATACGAGAAGGCGAGTCCATGCCTACACATCGTCTCGGTTTGATTCAGATGCGCTGTGAGAAGGGCGATCTTGCCGGCAATCTCGACGCCACGGCCAAGTATCTCGATGAGGGGCGCGAGCGTGGTGTACACGTGATGGTCTTTCCGGAGGCGAGTCTCACCGGCTATGTGGATTCCTCGCGCATCCCCGGCGCCGTCATCGCGCTCGACCATCCCGCGATCGCCGATTTCCTGGCGCTGACGCGACGCGCGCCGGCCATGACCGTTCTCGCCGGCGTCATCGAAGTCAATCCCGCCGGACTGCCATTCATCACGCAGCTTGTCGCCCGCGACGGCGCGCTCGTCGGCGTTTACCGCAAGCGCACGATCCCCGACGAGGAGGCGCATCTCTTCGCGCCGGCGCCTCTCCAGACGCCCGGCATCTTCAGCCATGACGGGCTGCGCTTCGGCGTCGCTATCTGCGCCGATATAGACTGCGCGGACCTTTTCGCGGAGCACGCCCACGCGGGAGCGCGCGTCATCGTCGAGTGCGCCGCGCCCGGCCTCTACGGCGAGCAGTCCACACGCGACTGGCAGGCGGGATACGACTGGTGGCGTGGCGAGTGTATGGAAAAGCTCGGCGGCTACGCGCGGGCGAACGGCGTCCACATCGCCGTGGCGACGCAGGCGGGACGCACCCGCGACGAGGACTTTCCCGGCGGCGGCTACCTCTTCGCTCCCGACGGGCGCTGTGTGGCCCAGACGCCGGACTGGCGCGAGGGCGCGCTCTGGGTCGAAGTGGAGACGCCCTGATCCGCCGGCGTCGTATCCGCAGTGAGGAGAGTACGCATGAATCTGGATTGGCGCACAAAGCTCATCCATCCCCAGGTCGCCGCGCCCGAGGGTTTTCGTTCGCTGGTGGCGCCGACCTACCGAGGCTCGACGACGCTGTTCGAGAGCGCCGCCGCGGTCACCGATGATTGGGATCAGACGCGCGTAGCGTATAGCTACGGGCTGTATGGCACGCCGACCAGCTTCGAGCTTGCCGCGCGCATCGCCGATCTCGAAGGGGGCGGACACTGCTTCCTGACGCCCGGCGGCCAGGCCGCGATCGCGCTCATCTCCCTCGCGTTCGCGCGGTCGGGTGGCCACATGCTCCTGCCGGAGAGCGCCTACGGGCCGAATCGGGATCTGGCTGACCGCGTCCTGGCGCGGCTTGGCGTCACCATCGAGTACTACGACCCCCTGATCGGCGGCGAGATCCAGGCGCTGATACGCGAGAATACGCACTTGATCTGGCTCGAAAGCCCCGGCTCCGTGACGATGGAGGTGCAGGATGCGCCGGCCATCACGGCGGCGGCGCGGCGCGCTGGTGTGGTCACGGCGCTCGATAACACCTACTCAGCGGGCGTGTTGTTTGACGCTTTCGCGCACGGCGTAGACGTCACCATGCAGGCGCTGACGAAGTATATCGGCGGACATAGCGACCTGTTGCTCGGCTCCGTCACGGTGCGCGACCCAGCGCACTACCAGGCCATCGGGGACGCGCACCAACTGCTGGGGATGGGTGTCTCGCCGGATGACTGTAGCCTGGCGCTGCGGGGCTTGCAGACGCTTGCCACACGGCTCAAGCAGCTCGAAGAGTCCGCGCTCGCTGTCGCGCGTTGGCTCGCGGAGCAGCCGGAGATCGAGCGGGTGCTCCATCCCGCGCTTCCAAGTTGTCCCGGACACGAGCACTGGAAACGTGACTTCACCGGCTCCGCCAGCGTCTTCTCGGTCGTCTTCGCGCCGTCCGCGCAACCGGCGGCGATCATCCGCTTCGTGGATAGCCTCAGCCTCTTTAAGATCGGCTACAGTTGGGGCGGCGTGACGAGCCTCGCGATGCCGTTCGTTGCCCTGAAGCGACGCCACCGCGCCTACGGGAGCCAGCTTGTACGCTTCAATGTCGGCCTCGAAACCGTGGGCGATCTGCTCGCCGATCTCGCGCGCGGATTCTCCGTGTTACGGATGTGAGCTGACTTTTGCTGTCATGTACAAGGACATGGAGGGAGCCGAATGTGTTAAGTGAAGGCTTGCTCAGCGCCATCCTCACTTATGGTCAACGCTATCGTAACGAACACTTGCTTAGCCGCTACGATAGGAACA
>DATEGV010000066.1:0-5310 GCA_035279925.1 Ktedonobacterales bacterium
AGGAGGCTCATCCCCTGTCAGCGCGGCGGATCAGTACACCTATAGATGACGCCGCGTTGGAATGTCCTCATCCCCCCAGCCCCCTTCCCCCCGCGAGGGGAAGGGGGAGCCAGCGTCGCGACCTTCGGGCCGAGTTCCCCCTCGCCCCGCAGGGAGAGGGGGTCAGGGGGTGAGGCGGCCACAAAGAGAAGGGGTGAGGGATGAGGTGAGGTGACACATTGGCTCCGCGGAACTCTGTGTGTGCTCCCTTTGACTCTGCGTACACTCCGCGTCCTCTGTGTGAACCGTACCTCATCCCTCTGCGTGAACCGTATCCCCAATCTTCGTCTGAATCGAATCTTCACACGCTTGGCACGGGGATGCAGCCGACGGAGAGGCGCACGAAGTCGTCGGAGTAGCCGAAGGCGCGGCCCGGCACGCCCGCGATGCCCGTCGCGCCGAAGAGGGAGAACACGTCGTCGCCCGCGCGCAGCCGGCTCCAGTTGTAGACCGTGCCGCCGTCGTCGAGGTTCACCTCGGCGAACAGGCCGTGTCGTTCGTTGAGGCGTTGAAGCTGCTGGATCAGCGCGGCGCGGCGGTGGCGATAGAGCGCGCGGATGCGCTCCTCGATCTCCGGGCGCTCCGCGAAGAGCCTGACGTACGCCATATAGCGCAGTTGCCACTCCGCCGGCAGCGAGGCCATGCTGTTCGTCCACGCTGGACTCATCTGCGCCGCCAGCTCCGGATCGCCGAAACCGACCCAGCCGCAGCGGTCTCCCGTCAGCGTGTGCGTCTTGGAGAAGCTGTTGACGAGCACGCTGCGCTCCATCACGCCGGGACGGGTGAACGCTTGCATGCGGGCGCGGTCCGCGTCGGGGTCGCCGGTGCCGATATAGGCGAGGTCGGCGACGACATAGACGGGGTGGTCCGCGACCAGCATGACATCGAAGAGCGCCCCTAGCTCCTCCGGCGAATAGGCGAACGCGGTTGGGTTGTTGCTGACCGTCAGGTAGAAGGCGCGGATGTCCGGCGCCTCTGTCAGCGCCACCCGCAGCATCTCCGGCGTGACCTTGAAGTGATCCTCTGGGCGCGTGCTGAGCCGGTGCAGCCGCAGGCCCAGCGAGACGGCCTGCCACTCCGGCACATTGAAGCTGGGCGCCGGAAAGACCACCGCCGACTCGTGGACGCCCTGCTGCCGCAACATGACCGTGAGGCCACGGAAGAACTTATCGAGGCCATCCAACGCGCCGAGACTCAGATGGATCTGCGCCGTCGGCAGGGTGAATCCCCAGTGGCGCTCGGCGTGCTCCGAGATCATCTCGCGGAGGATGGGGTTGCCCGTTCCATAGATGTCATACATGCGCAGATCGAGGCCGCGCGCCAGCAGGCGCCGCTCGAAGTTCTCCATCGCGGCGTGGATCCAGCGATACGTGTCGCCGGTGGAGGTTCTGCCGGCGATCACTTCACCTGGCAGCGCCAGCCCCATATCGTCGGCGAGCGAGACGTATTCCGGGCCGTCCAGCGTCGCGCTGACTCGCCGCAGGTCCACATCGCCGATCGTGCGATTGACAACCTCGGTCGCCAGCACGTCCTCGGGAACGCCGGCCTCGCGGCACGCGGTGTTGAGGTCGGCAACCATGCGGGCCATCACGCGAATGGGAGCGCCACCGGCGTCCACCAACGGTCGCGCGCGGTCGCTGGCCTCGTCACGCATGCGCGCCACCTCCGCCCGCCAGTCGCGGGTGGGCGTCTTCTTCGCGCGCGTGGTCGTGGCGCCGTTGGAGTGGCCGTTATGGTCATTGAGGCCGTTCTTATCGGCGTTGAGCGCGCCGGACTTGGTCGCGCGCCGCGTTGTGGTGGGGGAGGTTTTTGAGGCGTCGCCGCTGATCATGCGTACGGACTCCTTTGTCGCACAGCTCGCGCGCAGAGGCGCGGGACTGGCCGGACGGCAGCACCGGCGTGCCGGCAAGGGCAGCATAGCACAGGGGGCGGCGCCGCGCAAACGAGGGGAAGGTGTTCTATGGTTGCTGGAAAATGTCACGAGGAACAGCCGCCGCTGCGCTTCACTGAGCCGCTCCCAATCGCGCCAGAAGCGTGGATCAGCGTCATAGGTTGGCGTTAGCGCGCGTCTGAAGGCGGTTCGTCACGCGCCTCCGTCGCGCGTATCTCGTCAACCTCATCCTGGCCAGCGCCTAGCGCCTGGAACAACGCGGCGGTAGACGAGTAGACTTGCCCCCCGGACTCAGCCTTCCGCGCGGAGGCTTCACGCGCGGTCGCCTGCCATCCAGGATCGTTCTAGAAGGCGGCGTCATAGAGCGCGCAGGTCCGCTCCCACGCTTCATCCACGAGCGTGGTGAGCAGCTCCTCGGGGGTCTGGCTGCGCGCGGCGGCCATCTCTACCATCGTTTGATAGCGATCATCGCTGAGTGTGAGCTGGCGAGTCATTGGGCGCCTCGTAACGTGCGGCCTCGCATACTGCCATACTGTTCCCCAGTGTGCCATACAGTGTCGCGTGCATTTGCGGGACACGCGCAACATGTGTGATCGGGGACAACGTATGCGGGCTACAGCCGCTCGCGGTAGGCCTCCAGCGCCGCCTTCGCCTGCGTCATCAGGATGGATTCGCCGGTGGTATCGCCGCGCGGCCGCGCTTGCAGCTCGAAGCGGCCCATGCGCACCATCGCCGCGCCGGATGGGTTGCGCCGCTGGCCCAGCAGATCGCTCACCAGCCAGACGCACGCCTGGCGCAGATCGTAGGGAACGGCGCCGACCGGCAAGCCGCCGATATACGTGACGGCCACCCACTGCCGCGCGGACCGTGAGACGCCGCCGTACTCCCAGAGAGACGGCTGGACCGGCAGGCCGGCGCTCACCGCCAGCGAGGGCGCTTCGATCAGTCGTCCACTCGACGCGATCTCGATCTGCGTCACGTCGAGCGAGAGGCTCTGGCCCGGCGCGCACTCGACGCCGAGCGCGCTCACGCTCTGCACGGGGAAGTGGCCGGGACGTAGCGCCAGCACGCCGTCGCGGTCAAACGCCGCGCGCGAGGAGGGCAGCCCCCAGCGTTCCGCGCGGCTCACCGCGTAGAGCGAGCGGTCCGTGGCTGAAGCTCCCTGCTGGCAGTAGTTCTCGATCCAACCGCTGGCCGCGAGGATGATTTCCGCCAGCGCGCCCGCCGTTCCCGTCTGGCTGGCGCTGACGCCCGGCGCATGCGGCCACACCGTCCCCGGCGCGGCGAGCGTGAGGTGCGCGCCGTCCGGCGCGGCGGCCACCATCACCATCTCCGAATACGGCCCATCCAGCAGCCAGAGAAGTCCCGCCGCCCAGCCGGCAGAGGCGGCGACGGGCAGTGTCGTCGTACCGGCGGGCGCCGCGCCACTGCCGCCGACTGTTGTGTTCAGGCCCAGCAGCGAGGCCGTCTCCAGGTTGGTCGCCGCGCGCAGATACGCCGGCACGTCAATGTACGCGCTGAAACCCATCGTCGCCGCCATGTTCCACTCCTCCTCCACCCGGGCCGCCCACGAGAACGAGCGACGCGCATCCTCTATGTCTCCCTGGAAGGTAGAATATGTGTTCTAGTTCGTCAAGCGGATGGCGTGAGATCGTGAGCGGAGGTGGCGGGAGTGGTGGGCACGTGGGGAGATCCAGGAGCGCCGGACTGCTTATGCAACACTTGCGCCGAGGGTGAGCGGGGAAGCACACCATTCGGGAATGAGGCGACGCATGCGCGGATTCTGGACCAAGCGACGAGTCGTGGTGGCAGTCGTATTTCTCGCGTTGACGGCGCTCATCGGCGCATATGCCAGCATACGGAGCTACGTGGGAGAGAACGCGGAGGCCGTTTCGATCGTCGCAATGGGCTTCGTGGTCGGATTCGTGACGAATAGTGAGGGGAAACTCATCCCCGCTGGTCCTCCCATCAAACCGGTTGTGCGCCTCCACTATACAGGCTCCCAGGCTCGGCAGATTCAGCAAGCGGTTAATACGTACAGCGGACCTGACGGGCGAGGCGACAGGTGGTGCAATCCCGACACTCGTGAGATCTACGACTACATCTACACGCTCACGTTTACCCTCAACGGCGTCGTCGTTGAGGGCGATTCTGGGGAGAGTCAAAACTGTTTTTGGAAACTCATTATTTTAGGCTCCCCTTCGATACTCGCGGAATTCACGGACACCGATGGGGTCTTGCCCAGTGAACTGAGTATGCTGACCAACAACCAGGTACCAGAACCTTTTGCGCCCGACTATTCGTAACGACGTCCCATCCTCTCCGTGTGGGAGGGATGTCAAGGCGTGAGGTTCGGTACGCCTCGCCCGGCGCTCCGCGAGAGATCGAGGAGCTGTCACTCCCGAATGTCGGCGTAGAGGTCCGTGCTGAGGTAACGCTCGCCCGCGGAGGGAAAGATCGTCACGATCATCTTGCCCGCGCTCTCCGGCCGCCCCGCCACCTGCGCCGCCGCCCACGCCGCCGCGCCGCTGCTGATGCCCGTCAGCAGACCCTCCTCCTGGGCGAGGCGTCGCGCCATCACAATCGCGTCCTCGTCGCGCACCGGCATCAGCTCGTCAATCAGGTCCGTGCGCATGATGGGCGTGATGAAGCCGGCGCCCATCCCTTGAATCTTCGTTGAGCCGGGCGTGCCACCGGAGAGCACCGGCGAGCAGGCCGGCTCCAACGCGATCATGCGCAGGCTCTCCTTGCGGGGCTTGAGCGCCTCGGCCAGGCCGGTGAACGTGCCGCCGGTGCCGACCGCCGCGACGATGATGTCCACTTCGCCCTCGGTGTCGCGCCAGATCTCCTCGGCCGTCGTCGCGCGATGGATGGCGGGATTGGCGGGATTCTCGAACTGCAACGGCATCCACGCGCCCGGCGTCTGCGCGACGATCTCCTTAGCGCGGGCAATCGCGCCGGGCATGCGACCCGCCGATGGAACCAGCACGACCTCGGCGCCCAGGCGGCGCAACACCATACGTCGCTCCACGCTGGCGTTCTCCGGCATCACGAGGATGCAGCGGTAGCCGCGCGCGGCGGCCACCCAGGCGAGGCCGATGCCGGTGTTGCCGCTGGTCGGCTCGACGATGGTGGCGTCCGGTCCCAGGATGCCACGCTCCTCGGCGTCACGCACCATGCTCACCGCAATGCGGTCCTTCACGCTGAAGCCGGGCTGGAAGGCTTCCAGCTTGGCCAGTACCGTCGCGCCCGGCGGCACGACCCGATTGAGCCGGACCAGGGGAGTATTGCCGATCAGTTCTGTCGCGTCGTGTGCCCAGCGGGCCATGCGTGCCTCCTAGTTGTGTTAGTTGATAGACAATATCAACTATACGACCGGC
>DATEGV010000067.1:0-3346 GCA_035279925.1 Ktedonobacterales bacterium
CTCGAACGCCGGCCGTTCTCCGTGCGCTTCGATCAGGGTGGCTGGCTCATCAAGACGCTGGACTTCGAGCGCCCAAACGAGCTGCTGCGCTACCAACTGCGCCACGACCCGGACGTGTTGGGGCGCATTGAAGCGGCGGAGGCGCTGGGCAAGCTCCGCGATCAACAGAGCGTTCAGGCGCTGGAGGACGCGCTGGCGCGGGAGGGCTTCTGGTCCGTGCGAGCGGCTATCGCGGAGGCGCTGGCGAAGTCCAAGACGGAGCGCGCGCTCAATCGTCTCTTGCGCGCCCTTGACGGGAGTGTGGCGCGCAACCAGGGCGCGGCCAGCGGTGGGACCGATGGCGGCACGCAGCCAACGGCAGCCGAAGTTGCCAACGAGTTGAAGTCGCGCCGCGCGATCGTGGCCGCGCTTGGGGAGTTCCGCGCGCCGGAGCAGGCGTCCCTGGCTGAGCGGGCCGCCGCCGCGCTGACACGCCTCCTGACGCGAGGCGACCCCAGCTACTACGTCGAAGCCACTGCGGCGACCGCATTGGGCAAGACGCGCGTGGAGGGAGCGTTTGACACGCTGTTGGCGAAGGCGCAGACGCCATCCTGGAACGAGATCATTCGTCAGGGTGTCTTCGCGGGCATCGGCGAGCTTGGCGACGCGCGCGGCGTTGACGTGCTCGCGGCGTGGCTCACCGACCGCGCGAAGCCGATGGACGCGCGACTTGCCGCGGCCAATGGACTGCGCGCGCTGGCGACCACACGGCGCATTGACCCAGGAGCGGCGCAGACGCGCGCCGTTGAAGCGGCGATCTTCGCGCTGGATGATCCCTGGGAGTTGGTCACTCTGAATTCAATCGCGGCTCTTAGCGAGTGGAACGACTCGCGCGCCATCGCGCCGTTGGACCGCCTGGCCGCGCAATCCGTGGACGAGCGGGTGGTGCGACGCGCCCGCGAGGCGGCGCTGAAACTACGGCGAGGGCGCTCCAACCTGGAGGAGACGCGCGCCCTGCGGTCCGATCTCGACGAGGTGCGCGAGGCGAATCGCAAGCTCCAGGACCGCCTGAATGCGCTCGAAGCCCAGCGCGAACAGTGAGTGAAACCGACGCGCGACGGGAAGTGACGCGCGGGAGGAACCGAGGCGCCCGATGGACGACAATCCGCGCTACATGATTGATCTGCTGGCGGTGGCGGAGACGGCCCGGACCACCGGCGCGCCGGGCGTCATCTGGTCGCTCGCCGATTCCGCGGACCTCAACGTGAATCTCGTCCGCTTCGTCAAGGGTGACGGCGTCGAAGCGCACACCAACACCGAGGTGGATGTCGTCTGCCTCGCGTTGGCCGGCGATGGCTACGTTATCGTGGATGGCGCGGCGGAGAACGTGCGCGCCGGCCAGCTTTTCTTCCTGCCCAAGGGAGCCGAGCGAGCGATCCACGCGGGTCCAACCGAGTTCGTGTATCTCACGTGCCACCGGCGGCGACAGGGGATTATGCCCACCAGGCGTGGCGGGTGATCCATCCCGCCCCACCGTGGACCGTTTTAGCGTGTCGAGGCGAGGCCGGCGGACGAGGCGGGCTCCTGCGCGACGCGGGCGGCTGGTGGCGCGGCGGCGACCGCGAGGCTGGGACGCGCCAGCACCTTCAGCCAGAGATAGCAGAGAGCGCCAAAGAGCAGGGCGACGAGAGCGGCGTGCAGGAGCGCGCTGATGACGCCCACCTTGCTAATGACGACGTACGCGCCGTCCAGCGCCTGGAGGAGAACGGCCGCGAGCGCGGCGACGCTGCCCCGATAGAGATCGGGCCGGGTGGCGCGCAGCCGTCGCGCCCAGACGACCAGCCACACGGTCGCCAGCGTCAGCACGAACGCCGCGACACGGTGTGTGAAGACGATACCGACCGCGCCGGAGAAGCTGCCAAGCTGGCCGTTGTTACACGCTGGCCACTGTCCGCACGCAAGCTCGACATGCCGATGCCGCACGTAGGCGCCCGTGTACACGACGAGATAGGTGTAGATGGTGACGCCGAAGACGAGCTGCCGGAATGATCGTGGCGCTGCCACGTCGCGCAGCCGGTCCCAGCCGTTCAGTTCATGGATGAAGAGGGTCGTCAGCAGGATGCTCACGAACGAGAGAAGCGAGACGCCGAAGTGCAGCGCGAGCACCTCTGGTGACTCTGGGAACTTCACCGCCGCCGCCCCGAGGGCCGCCTGCGCGAAGAGAAAGATCACCATCGCCGGCGCGAGGATGCGAATCTCCTTGCGCGCGCGCCAATAGTAGAGGACACCCACGGTCGTCAGCAAGACAAACAGTGTCTCTGGCCCGACAACCACCCGGTGGCTGTATTCGATCAGGGTGCTGACGGCGAAGTCAGGGACGAATTTCCCATTGCAGAGCGGCCAGGACTGGCCGCAGCCCCGCTGGGAATTCGTATTGGTGACGAGCGTGCCCATTGCCAGGACCAGGAACATGCCGACGGACGTCACGACCGCGCACCGTTTGACGGCGGTCGGTCCATAGGCCCACTTCGGAATCTTACGAAGCAAACCGGCCCCACGGCGAGACATGCCGCGGATCGCTGAGAACTGCATAGGCTTCTCTGCCTTTGTATCCACTCTGGACGCTCGCGCGTAGAAGATATATGAGGGGCCATCAGCGCCGGCCCGGGGAACCGCCCATTTCAGCGGTATGGTTCCTCCATACACGATACTACACAATATCCGCCGCACGCCACAGCCGCAACCTCTGGGCCAACACGCACGGCTGACACTGACCAGCGAGGCCGGCGACAAGTCTCTTTTGGAGGTTCTATGGTTATCGTTCCACGCGACGAATGGCGGCGAGCGCGCCGAGTGGCGACGGCGGCGGGTATGCTGGCCGGCGGGCTGGCGCTGGGGACCGTCGGCGCCGGATACTATGCTGTGCGCGCGCTGACGGCTCCGAACAAGCCGAGCCCCACTGAAGACTACGTCATCACGCCATTTGAGACGGGAGTAACGTATGAGGATGTCGTGTTTCCCTCGGAGGGCGGCGAGCACGTGGTGTCGGGGTGGTGGTGCCCGCGCCCGGAGACGTCGCGCGTCATCATCGGCTGCACCGGGTATCGCGCGCGCAAAGGCGACCTAATCGGCATCGCGTCCGCGCTCTGGCGCGCAGGCTTCAACGTGCTGCTCTTCGACTACCACGGACATGGCAGCGCCTATGGCGAGCGAGTGACCCTTGCGCACCGGGAGATGCGCGACTTCTTCGGCGCGCTGGAATACACGCGCGAGCGGCTGCCCAACGCGCGGATCGGCGTGATTGGCTACTCGATGGGCGCCTCCATCGCGATCATGGGCGCGGCGCGCCGACCGGAGATCCAGGCGG
>DATEGV010000068.1:0-2800 GCA_035279925.1 Ktedonobacterales bacterium
TCGAAGAGCTGCTTCTCCTTCGCGGAGAGCCGCGTCGGCAGCACCACCTGTACCCGCGCCATCAGATTGCCCGCGCCGTCACCCTTGAGGCGTGGCATGCCCTTGCCCGCCAGGCGGAACACCTGCCCGTTCTGCGTCTCCGGGCGGATCGTCAGCAACAGCCGCTTGCCGTCCAGCGTCGGCACCGGAACCTCCCCACCCAGGATCGCCGTCATCAGCGGCGCCTGCACATCCACGCTCAGATCGTCGCCTTTGCGCTCGAAGAGCGGGTCCGGCTTCACCGTCACGATCAGGTAGAGGTCCCCGCGCGGCCCGCCCAGCAGCCCCGGCTGCCCCTCGCCCGCCACGCGCACTCGCGATCCCGTCTCCACGCCGGCGGGGATCTGCACTTCGAGCCGCTTGCTGCGCTCGACGGTGCCCGTGCCCTTGCAGACGGGGCATGGCCGCCCCGGCGCCACGCGACCGGTTCCCGCGCAACTCGCGCATGGCTCCGGCAACTGCACGTTGTAGACGCGCGTCGTCCCAGTGTACGCCTCCGCGAGTGTCACCTCGACCGGCTGCTCGATATTGTCGCCTGGGCGCGTCGTTGGCGCGGGCCGCTGGCGGGTCGCCGTCCCGGTGGACTTGCGGCCGAACAGCGCGTCGAAGAAGTCCGAGAAGCCCGTCGGATCCTCGCTCGATCCGGTCCAGTCGCCGGCGGTGGTCGTGGTGCGCGGGCGCGGACCCATCGGGCCGCTGCGGAAGCCGAATTGATCCTGCCAGTTGGGGCCGAGCGTGTCGTACTTTTTGCGCTTGTCGGGATCGGAGAGGACCTCATAGGCCTCGTTGATCTCTTTGAAGCGCGCCTCCGCCGACTTATCGCCGGGATTGACATCCGGGTGGTATTTGCGCGCCAGCTTCCGATACGCCTTTTTGAGCTCGTCGGCGCTGGCGCTCTTCTGGACACCCAGAATCTTATAGTAGTCCTTGTACTCCATCCACGACCCACTCACTCTACGCCCGGCGCGCGCTACGCGCCCGAACTCACCTTGACGCGCGCGGGCCGCACCATATCTCCGCCGAGCATGTAGCCCTTCCGCACTTCCTCGACGACTGTGCCCTCCGGATGCTCCGGCGAGGCCACGCTCTCGATCGCCTCATGCACGTGCGGATCGAACGGCTGGCCCACCGTCGCCACCGGCGTCAGCCCCTCCGTCTTGAGGATCTCTTCGAGCTGCCAATGGACCATCCGCAGCCCTTGGTTCAGGCTCTCCTGATCCATCGAGCTTTCATATTGCATGGCGCGGTCGAGGTTATCCATCACCTCGATCACCTTCTCAAGCAAGTCGCGCTTGTAGCGTTGCATGCGGTCGCCGGCGAGCCGTTCCTGGCGCTTCTTGAAGTTGTCCATCTCCGCCCGCTCACGCAGGAAGCGATCCTTGTACTGCGCCGCCTCCTCGGTGGCCGCCTTCAACCGCGCGTCCAGATCGTCGGCGCCGCCCGGCGCGGTCGTCGTCTCCGCTGATGATGCGTCCGACGGCGCGTTCACCTGTTCCTGCCGCGTCTCGTCACGTTCTGCCATGCGCTGCTCCTGAGGATATGTACGAAATGGGCGTCCTATGCAGCGGTGGAAAGGCTGCCGCGTCCCAATTTTTCCGTGGTTGCGCCGCGTTCTCCTGGCGCTTGTATCGCCTTGAGTATAAAACGGAAGGCGCGTCGCTGTCAAAGGCAGGGCGACCAGCCGGCGCCCACGCTGGGCGACTCCGGCACGCAACGTGCGTAGAGTAGGACTGTCTTCGTAATCGTGATGCCATTTCGGCCGGCGTTCGTTACAGACAATGAGACCAGTCGCGGGTGTCCATGGGATATGCCGCGTTGGTGTTGGCCGATGTGAGGAAGAGGACGTGGGGACCATGCAACATCTCGGAAACGCGTATCCAGCGATTGACGATACCTTAGGCGCCGGCGCTCGCCATCAACGTTCGACCATTGGCCGCCGCGCCAGCCAGCGACGCGGACGCCGCGCCAGTCTCGCGCTCGCGCTCAGCCGCCTCGAACGGGAACATGTGGCTCTGCTGCTGGCGCTCTGCGAACTGGAAGGTCCCGCCAAAGCCGGCGACGCCAACGCGCATGCCCTGCGCGACGCCCTGCTGCCGATGCTGCGCGACGACCTGCGCCAGACGCAACACGCGCTCAGTCTCGCCGCGCAGGGACAGTACGGCGCCTGCGAAGAGTGCCACAAACCCTTTACCTCACGCCAGCTTGAACTCCGTCCCGCGACCACCCGCTGCCCCATCTGCGAAGCGCGCTCCCACCGACTCCTGGCTGACTGACGTCACCGGCGCCGACTCTCCCCACTCACCCGTCCGGCACGCGATGTGCGGCGGGCCGATGGTGTATGATTGCTGACAACGGGAGGGTGCGCGACACATCCCCACCCCTCCGCGGACGGCGACTCAATGCTGAGAGAGGGAAGGCGACTCATGGGTGACGCGGCGCGAAAAGGACTGGCGAAGTGGGAAGTGGCGGCGCTGGCCGTGGCCGGAGGAGCCGGTGGACTCGCGCTGTTGAACCGCCTCGTCGAGGCGGGAGCCGGGCAGCCACGCAGCGTCCTTGACGGCGAATACGGCACGTACGCCTGGACACTCGGCGACATCTTCTACACCGTCAAAGGGCAGGGCGCTCCCATCGTCCTGGTCCACGGCGTCTACGCCGGGGCCTCCTCCTATGAATACCGCCGCGTCTTTGATCTGCTCGCGCGTGAGTTCCGCGTCTACGCCTTCGATCTGCTCGGCTTCGGCCTCTCCTCGCGCCCACCTAT